>CANJZW010000035.1 GCA_947479475.1 Chthoniobacteraceae bacterium | reverse complement strand
GGCACGCGATGCCGTCATGCCAGGCTTTTGGCGAACATGGCATTACTGCGTAGCGTCTGTCTTTTGATGTACTCGCGCATGGGATCTATAGACGGCTATCTACCCGCACGGCGTGAGGGGCTTTGCGTTTATCCGATGCTGGCAAAACAGCTCATCAACCAGAAAATCTGACTTCAAAACAAAAAGCCTGGCCAATCCCTCGCCCTCAAACCCAGAGCAGGCCGTCTCTGAGCCATTCGCCCAAGAGTTCACGGAAGCGCGCGAGCGGCGGAGTGTCCCCGTCCTCCTGCCAAACCAGCACCAACGGCACCGTCAGCGTCGGGGAGAGGGGAACAAAGCGAAGCGGATTGTCCCGGGTAAGAATGCCCTCGGTGACCACCCCAATCCCAGTGCCCGCCTCCACGTAACTCAGGACCGTTCCAATCAGGCTCGGCGTCTGCACGATACGCGGGGCAAAACCCGACTGCCTGCACCCACTCAATACGGCGTCATGCAAACCCGCGCCCTCCCGGCGCGCCAAAACCACCAGGTGCTCCCGCTCCAAGGCCGACCAGGGGACGGCCTTTCGTTTTGCAAAAGGATGCCCGGGCGGCACCACAACGCCGAGCCTTTCCGCCCGCAGCTCAATGGTTTGCAGCCCCAAATCCTCCGAAAGCGGCACCGGACGGGTCAGCCCCAGCGAGAGTCGCCCTTTGGCCACCATCTCCCAAACCCGCTCCGGAGTGCGCTCCTCCAAATGAATACTCACCTTCGGATACCGGCTTCGATACTCCCCCAGAAGCCTGCCCAAAAACGGCTGCGTGGGTGGCCCGATATAGCCCAACCGCAGCTCCCCCTCCTCGCCGCTGGCCGTCCGGCGCACCTTTCGCAACGCTTCCTCCCAGCGCTCCAACAACACCGACGTTTCGCGCAACAGCACCTGACCCGCCGCCGTCAGCCTCACACGACTGGTGGTGCGCTCCAAAACCGCGGCTCCCAAATCGACTTCAATCTCCTTGATGGCGCGGCTCAGTGCGGGCTGGGCGATGTGCAGACGCTTGGAAGCGCGCGTGAAGCTGAGCTCCTCGGCGACAGCCTGAAAATAACGCAGATGCCTGAGTTCCATAAAGGTCTTGTTTATGCCAAACCGCGATCAACCTCATACCAAAGCTCTATTTCCGTTACAAGACTGCCCGTGTATAAACAGTCTTGTTCTTATGGATAACCTGCACCTCGCGATCCAGTTTTTTCTTCAACTCGCGGTGATCCTGCTCTTTTGCCGGGCGGTTGGAGCGGTTGCGGCCAAACTCGGCCAGCCCCAGGTTGTCGCTGAAATGATCGCAGGCGTTCTGCTGGGCCCCTCGCTCTTCGGCCTGCTGTGGCCCGAAGCGCAGTCCGCCCTCTTTTCCTGGGACAAGACCCAGACCACTCGCGACACCCAGAGCTATCTGTTCCCCGCCTCCCAACTCGGACTGGCACTCTACATGTTTG
The DNA here is from genome assembly GCA_947479475.1 of Chthoniobacteraceae bacterium. Lineage (GTDB taxonomy): Bacteria > Verrucomicrobiota > Verrucomicrobiia > Chthoniobacterales > Chthoniobacteraceae > Chth-196. The sequence continues at coordinate 41,428 of CANJZW010000035.1, read as the reverse complement.
TGGTCGGGATGGAGTTCAGAATCGACATCATCCGCCAGAAACTGAGGAGTTCCATCGCCGTCTCCGCCGCCGGAATGCTCGCCCCCTTTCTGCTTGGCGCCGGGCTGGGCTGGGTCTTTTTCCACCACACGGAACTTTTTCCGAAAAGAACGTCCCTGTTGGAGGCCATGCTGTTTCTGGGAGCCTCCATGTGTATTACGGCGTTCCCGATGCTGGCCAGGATCATCCATTTTAAAAAGCTCAACGGCACGACGATGGGGACGGTCGCCATCGGCGCAGGCGCTCTAGACGACGCGACGGCCTGGTGCCTGCTCGCCGTCGTGCTGGCGAGCTTCGACAACAACTGGTCCCACGCGCTCTGGAACATGGCGGGGGGTGCCGCCTACGTGTGTGTAGCTCTCTGTCTGATCCGCCCCCTTGCGAAGCGCCTCGAGCACCGGCTCATGGAAAACGGGGCGCTCTCCGAGGCCGGGCTTGTGATCGGACTGGCCCTGATGGCCTTGGGTGCCTGGATCACCGATAAGGTCGGTCTTCACGCCGTTTTCGGCGCCTTTGTCATGGGCGCCGCCATGCCTCGTGGGATCGTCACACGCGATCTCATCGCACGCATCCAACCCTTAACCGTGGCGATGCTGCTCCCCCTCTTTTTCACGTACTCCGGGTTGAACACAAAAATCGGGCTTTTGAATACGAGCTTCCTCTGGCTCATGTGCGGCGCCGTTTTAGCGGCGGCGATTTTGGGCAAGGGAGTCGCCTGCTGGCTTGCGGCGAGGGCCACCGGCATTCCAAATCGGGAGGCCCTTGGAATCGGTGTTTTAATGAACGCCCGGGGTCTGATGGAGCTCATCATCATTAATGTTGGCCTTCAACGCGGGATCATTTCCGAGGGGCTTTTCGCCACCCTGGTGATTATGGCCGTGGTGACAACCCTCATGGCTTCCCCCATTTTCGACCGCCTGGTCCACGGGACCGGCCACGCCCCCAAAGATTCCGACGATCTGCAGCTTCCCCTCCCCTCTCCAAAAACCTCCTAACCTTATGCAAACCGATTACGACGTCATCATCATCGGCGGCGGGCCGGCCGGCTCCAGCGCCGCAACCATCCTTGGCGAATCCAACCACAAAGTTCTGCTGTTGGAGCGCGAAAAATTTCCCCGCTACCACATCGGGGAGTCGCTGATTCCCTTCACTTTCGGGCCGCTTGAACGTCTCGGGCTGATTCCAGAAATGCGCAAGTCGCAGTTCGTGAAGAAGTACAGCGTGAGTTTTGTCCAGCCGGACGGAAAACGTTCCCAGCCCTTTTATTTCTTCAACAGGTACGACAAGGAAACCGTGGCTCAGACCTGGCAGGTCAAGCGCTCCGAGTTTGACCAGATGATGCTCAACCACGCCCGTGCGCACGGCGTGGAGGTTCGGGAACAAAGTTCTGTGAGCCGCCTCCTGCACGAGGGCGAGCGGGTCGTGGGCGTGGAAGTCATTTCGCCGGAAGGTGAAAAGTACGAGGTGCGGGCAAAAATCACACTCGACGCCTCTGGCAAGGAAGCCTTCGCCTCCAAACAACAGGGGTGGCGGGTCAACGATCCTTACCTTAACAAAATCGCGATCTGGACTTACTACAAAGGATCCAAGCGCGGGACGGGCATTGACGAAGGCACCACGACGATCGCGTTTGTGCCCGACAAGGGCTGGTTCTGGCACATCCCGATGCACGACGACATGATCAGCGTCGGCCTTGTGGCCGAGGGCAAGTATCTCACGCGGGACGGGGTGAAGGATCCTAAGGCGATGTTCGAGCGGGAAATTGGGCAGAACCAATGGATCAAAGAGCACCTGAGTTCCGGGGAGTGCACCGGGGAATTCTGGGTGACGAGCGAATACAGCCGGCATTCCCGATATTGCGCCGGACCGGGGCTGCTACTTTTGGGGGATGCGTTCGCCTTTCTGGATCCCGTATTCAGCAGCGGAGTGATGCTGGCCCTCAAGAGCGGCGTGCTTGCAGGCGAGGAAATCCACAGAGGGCTGCTTGAAGGCGATCTCGCGCCCGAGCGTTTTACGGAATACGGAGCGACGATGCGGCAGGGGGTCGAGAATATGCGCAAGCTCGTTTACGCTTTTTACGACCCGGCTTTTTCATTCAAGGACGTCGTCATGCGTTACCCGGAAGCCGCCGACCAAATTACCGACTGCCTCTCGGGCGACCTCAACCGCGACTATTCGCAGTTGTGGGAGTGGATCAGCGAATTCGCCGCGCTGCCGGACGTGCTGCCTTACGGCACGCCTTTGCAGGAAAGCATCGCGCAGCCGGTGTAGGCGGCCCGGGACGCCGAGGGACTCAACGGGCCCGTTCATCCGCCGCTCCAAAAGCGCAGATGACGGGCCGGTAATCCCATTGAAACGCCATGGCGCGATATTTCGCGGCGCCCTATTTTCCGCCCTTGGCGAGCGCCTCGAGGTAGTCCAGGAGCGACGCAAAATCCTTCACCGCGAGGTTTCCGAGAAGCCCTTCTGGCATCATCGATTTGGGATCTGTCGCGCGGCTTGCCACCTGACTCGCACTGATCGCGATTTCCTGGCCCGCGATGTTGCGCAGCATAATTTTCTCCGCCCCTTCCTGCACCACAAAACCCATCTGCACGAAACCGTCCTTGAGCGTAAACACGTTGGTCGCAAATCCCTGCGCGATCGTCTTGTTAGGATACAAGATGGACTCCGCAAGTTCGGTCCGGGAATACGTCTGCGCGATCGTGCCGAGGTAAGGGCCTTTGAGTGGTTGTCCCTGCGCGACGGTGTGACAGTTCACACACCCCTGCTGCGTGAACAACTGTTCCCCACGACTCCGGTCGCCTTTTGTTGCGACGGTTTGCCGGATGACATCCTCTCCCTTGAGCGTGCTGATAAGCGGCCCCGAAGGTTTGCTGCCTGCCAAGATTTTTTCCGAGTCGAGCCGCAGCGCCTTCACCGCGTCAGCGGCCGCCTTTTTAACGGAAGCCTCCGGGTCGTTCAACGCCTCGACAATCTTGATCTCGAGGGAGGCCAGCGTGGTGCGGGCATCCATCATCGCACGCATGATTTGAATGCGGCGGGCGGGACTCGCCAGCCAGCCGTCCTCAAGCGCCTTCTGGGACATGATCCGCGACTCAGGGGCTCCCGTGGAACGCTTGGCGAGTTTGATCAAAATCACGTCCGCCTGCTTGGCACTGTCGCCCTTGGCCGTGGCCGCCAGTCCCTCGAAGTGCTGGTGATAATTTTCAAGCTTTGGCGCGTTATAAAAGGCGTTCTTGGCCTTGTCCAAATCAGAGCCGTTGCCTCCGCCTAGAATGGTGGGCAGTGTCTCGAAAAGCGCGAGCATTGCCTCTTCGCTTTCCGTCTTGCTAAGCGCAATCCCCGCCATAGCACGGGTGAACGTGGGTTGGTCTTTGTCTCGGAACACGCGCAGAAGCAACGCCACCGCCTGCGGAGGCACGCTGTCCTCCTGCGAAAGCTGCCTGGCCAGGGTCGGGAGAACCGCTGGATTCCCCTCCGACAGCTTGATGAGTTTTCCAAGCGCATCCCCCGGCTTGATCCGATGCCTGCCAAACTCCGAGCTCAGAGCCGCAGCTTCCTCGCCATCCGCCCGGTTGAGCGCGGCCAGCAGGACCTCGCCAATCCGGTCGGATTGCGCCCACTTTTCGGGCTGGTAATAGGGCCCGCGTGTGTCAGGACGCGTCCCCCAGGAATCCCCCTTCCACACCCCTTCCACCGAATACAACCGGCTCAAAGTCCGGCACAAACCGAGGCGCCTTCCCCGGTTCTCCTCGCGCTCCAAACGCGCCACCAAGGAATCCACCACCCTCGGCTCGTGGATCACCTGAAGCACCCGCAGCGCGCCATTGCGGAGCGTCTCCGAGACGTCCGCCCGATCGACGATCGCAAGCGCCGCATTCACAGCCTTGAGCCGGATCAACCCCTGAACCGCGGTATGGGCGACCACCTCGTCCGGATCGTCCAGCAGAGGAACCAGCAAGGAAGCGACGTCCTCTTTTCCAAGACGCGCGAGCGTCCCAGCCGCCTCGCGGCGTGTGCGCGCGTCAGCGCTTTTGAGGCCAAACCGCACCACAGGTTCCACGGGTACGCCGGCCAGTTGGTCCCAGCGGTCCCCCAACGCGCGAATCGCCCAAGCGGCAATGGTGGGGTCTTCGCAAAGTTTGACTAAAAACCGATGCGAAGCCTCGCCCTGCCCCTGCTTGAGGGCAAAAAGAGCAGCAACCCGGGTTGCCAAAGGCTTCTGCAAATTCGCACTCAAGGCCTCCAAAGCCGAGACACCAGAGTCCTTCAAACCGCGCCGCAGCAACTCCCGCTGCGCTTCGAGACGGCGACGGTGACTGTTGGTTTCCAACAAGTTTAAAAGCTCAGTTTCGCCCGCCTTGGCAAAATCCGGCAACGGCTCGGGAGTGTAGCCCTTCGGGGTGACTCGCGTGATAAACCCGATGTCCGGATTGCTGAAGGAAAACCCACCGCCACGCCAGCTATTGACGTAAACATGGCTCATACCATCCACGTCGGCGTCCGTTGATTTCGGCACCTTGACAAGAGAGGCCGGCTTTTCGAGTTCCTCGAACGTCGCGCCTTTGGCCCGCACCGTGTGGCGGAAAAGTGGGCCGGGGCCCCAGTCGCAGGTGTAAGGCAGGTTGTTCCACGCCGAGGGAAACCCGGGCTCGTCGATCCAGACCGCACCACATCCCGATCCACCACCGTAGTCGGCCAGCGGTTTGACATGTTCATTCGGAAAAAACTTAAAGAGCTTCGGATAACCATGGTCCTCCAGCCCAGTGAAGTGGTGGAAGCGAATGTCCCAACCGTCCCCGTCGTTGGTGTTGTCCCGCGTGAATCCGTCTAGAAGGGGGCTGATCGCCACCTCCAAAATATTACGCGTGCCGTAGCTGAAAAGTTCGAGCCCTGTGCCGTCGGGCCGCACGCGCACCACCCCGCCCCCGCGGAGTTGGAGCTTCCGGCCGTCGGTGCCTTCCGCCTCCATAAACCCAAAGTCCCCACACGCGATGTAAAGCCAGCCGTCCACTCCGATGGAAAGGCCGTTCGTGGTGTGATCCGCGGGCCGGTCTTTAAACGTGAAGGCGAGGTTTTTCACCAAGACCTTCTCCTCGTCAGCGATTCCATCGCCATCCTTGTCGATGTAGACGCTCAAATGCGGCGGGTGCACCAAATACAAACGGTCCTTGTCCCAGACCAGACCGCGGGGCGAATCGACGTCGGCTACGAATTCTTTGACTTCGTCCGCCTGCCCCGTGCCCTTGGTGTCGCGCAAGCGGAGAATGCGCCCCATGTTCGGCAGGCGCCCCAGAGAACCGTTGCGGTCCGAACTCACAAAAAGCGTTCCATCCGGGGCTGCGGCGGAGAACACCGGGTAATTGGCCTGCGCAGGCGTGGCAAAAATCGTGGCCTCGAAACCTTCTGCAACAGTGACGTCTTTTAAAAGTTCGGCGGCGGTCACGGGACCGTCAGCGCTCCGCCCGGTGCCGGGGAGCGTGCAAAGAATTCCTAGGGCGATCAACGCAGCGTTTGATTTCATGAGATTTGTTTGTGAAAGCGGGCAAAGCAGGACCCTAAACGCACTCAGTTATTAGCGGAAGATATTCTCCGATGCCCGGCGGTACCCCCAATAGGGAGCCCGGCCGCCTCAATCAACATTGATCCCTCCGGCCGCGTGCCTAAGAATAGCCGGATGTATTCGCCCCTCGACACCTCGCTTCCGCTGGCAGCCGCGGCCGCGTATGCGCTGTCGGCCCTTTATTTGAAACGCGCGACCATGGAAGGCGGCGGATTGTGGCGCATCACGTTTCTCACAAACTGGGGACAGGCACTGGTGCTGCTCCCCTTGGTTTTCTTCGGCCACGGCACTCTCACCTCTGTAGAATGCGGCCATATTCTGCTCACCTCCCTGGTGTTTTTCCTAGGCCAAGTCAGCGTTTTTGCCGGGATGCGCTACGGCGATGTCTCGATCGTCACCCCCGTCATGGGGGTGAAGGTGATTTTCGTGGCGGCCCTGGTCACCCATTTTGCGCACGAAAAGCTCCCCTGGCTTTGGTGGGTTGCCGCCGGGATCAGCACGGCATCGGCGGTCTTGTTGGCCGGCGGAAAAACAACCAGCGGCCGGAGCGTTCTACCCGGACTGGCCGGGGGGCTGGGAGCGGCCCTGGCGTTTTCCGGCGTTGACGTGTTTTACCAAGAATGGGCGGATGGCCTAGGGGTTTGGCGCTTTTCAGCCCTAGTTGCAGTCGCGATGGGCCTCTGGTCTCTGATCCTTTTACCCGTCCTTGAAGGCTCCTGGTGGAAACTGCCGGACACGGCGCGGCGCGCGTTTTTGCCGGGGTTGCTTGCGACCATCATCCAGGTGCTGCTGATGGCCTACTGCGTGGTGACTCTCAAAGGGGCGGCCTGGGCGAATCTGCTCTACAGTTCGCGGGGGCTCTGGAGCGTGGCCCTCGTGTGGGGGGCTGGATCCGCCTTTGGAAACAGCGAAGGCACTGCGGGCCGGCCCATCATGCTGAGGCGCCTGGCGGGTGCGGGACTGATGCTGGCGGCCATCGCCCTGGTGCTGCTTTAGCGTGCAAGCAGGCCTGCGGGCTTTGAGCGCCTCTGATTTACCCGCCCCTTTTGCTTGCAAGCACCCGCCGGCTCCCTCCCAATGGTCATCCGAGTCCCGGCACCCCCAGGGGATCCAAAATCCCACTGAAAGCCCATGCAAACTCTTGATCTTTCCGCCCACGGCCTGACCGTTTCCGAAGTCCTGCATAACGCTCCCGAACCCGTTCTCTATGAACATGCCGTCCGGTTTGAAGCAGGCTCGCGCATTTCCTCCACAGGCGCCCTTGTCGCCTACTCCGGTGCGAAAACCGGACGCTCCCCGGCAGACAAACGGCTGGTTCGCCATCCCGACTCCGAATCCCACGTCTGGTGGGGCAAGGTAAACCGTCCGATGGAAATAGACTCCTTTGCAAAAGCAAGGGAACGGGCTCTCGACTACCTCAACACCCGGGAGCGCCTCTACGTTGTGGACGGGTTCGCGGGTTGGCACCCCCTCCACCAGCTCAAAATCCGCGTCATCTGCTCTCGGCCCTACCATGCTCTTTTCATGCGCACCATGCTCATCCGCCCCTCCCCGGAGCAGTTGCGTACGTTTGGGGAGCCGGACTTCACGATCCTTAACGCCGGAGCCTTTCCCGCCGCGCGCCTGGAGGAGGGCTCCACGTCAAAAACCAGGATTGCCCTGTCTTTTGAGGAAAAGCAGATGGTGCTTCTGGGCACCGAATACGCCGGTGAAATGAAAAAGGGCGTGTTTACCCTGATGAACTACCTGATGCCCAGGGAGGGCCTTCTTTCCATGCACTGCTCGGCCACCGCCGACGCTTCAGGGAAAAGCGCCTCCATTCTCTTCGGCCTCTCCGGCACCGGGAAAACCACTCTGTCTGCCGATCCCAAACGGCACCTCATTGGCGACGATGAACACGTGTGGGCGGACGACGGAATCTTCAATATCGAAGGCGGGTGTTATGCAAAAGCGATCGACCTTTCCCCGGAAACAGAGCCAGAAATTTTCCAAGCCCTGCGGTTTGGATCAGTCCTGGAAAACGTCGTCCTCAAGGAACCCGGCCGCCGGGTTGATTTTCACGACACCTCCATCACTCAAAACACCCGCGGCGCCTACCCCATTGAATTCATCCCGAACGCCAGGATCCCCTGCCTTGCGGACCATCCCTCCGACATTATCTTCCTGACGTGCGACGCGTTCGGTGTACTTCCTCCCGTCTCACGGCTGAGCGCCGAGCAGGCGATGTACCATTTCATCTCAGGCTACACCTCCAAAGTGCCCGGCACCGAAGAGGGCGTTACAGAACCGAGCACCACCTTCAGCGCCTGCTTTGGCGCCCCCTTCCTTGTCTGGCACCCGGGCAAATACGCGGAACTGCTCGCGGAGAAAATGCGCACCCACAGGGCTCACGTCTGGATGGTCAACACCGGCTGGACCGGCGGCTCTAACGGAGTCGGAACCCGGATCAAACTCTCCCACACCCGGGCCATCGTGGATGCCATTCACGCGGGAGTCCTCGCGCACGCCCCGACGGCAAAGGACCCCTATTTTGGAATCGAGGCCGTCACCTACGTTCCCAACGTTCCCAACGTTCCAGAGCAAATCCTTGTGCCCAAAAACGCCTGGAAAGATCCCGCCGCCTACCACGCAACCGCGTCCAAACTTGCCTCCGCCTTCACGGCAAACTTTAAACAGTTTGAATCCGGGGTCAGTGCGGAAGTGCGTGCAGCCGGTCCACCCCGCGCCTAAACACACTCTACGACGGGGCGGCGGCCTTTGCCAGAACCGCCGCCCCAACCCCCTCTCCCACCTCCCTGTGAAACTACTTCTTGTTGACGGTTACTATTACGCCTACCGCTCCTTCCACGCCCTCATCGGACTCACCAACTCCCGGGGTGAACCCGCTGGCGCCGTCTACGGATTTTTAAAAGCCCTCCGTCGCATGCAGCGCGACCTCAACCCCGACCGCGCAGCCGTCGTATGGGACATGGGAACTCCAGCCCGGCGCACCGACCTGCAGCCAGAATACAAGGCGCAACGCGCAGAAATGCCCGAATCCCTGCAGTCCCAGCTCCCCATCCTGCGCGAACTCATCCCGCTGCTGGGGTTCAGTTCCGTCTTTTTGCCCGACACAGAAGCGGACGACCTCATGGCGTCCTACGCCGTGGCCGCCCAGGATCGCGGCTGGGAGGCGATCCTGGCCACCGCAGACAAGGACCTCTACCAGATTGTCGGGCCGAAGATTCGCATTTATTCCACCCAAAAAACAGACCTCCCAACACCGAAGGACACCCACGCCCTTCTGGAGGCTGAAACCGTACAACGCAAGTGGGGAGTGGCTCCCGCCCAGCTCGGCGACTTGCTCAGCCTCGTGGGCGATTCCGCCGACAACATCGCAGGAGTGCAGGGAATCGGACCCAAAGGCGCCGCAAACCTCCTCAATGCCCATGGCTCCCTGAATGCCGTCATGGCGAATTTAGCCGCCATCGAGTCCGTCAAACTGCGCGAAAAACTGGCCGCCGCCCGCGACCAGATTATACAAAACCAGGAAATGGTCCGCCTAGACCTGGACCTGCCCCTGCCCTCTTCGCCCGAGGAACTCTTCATCAAACCCCAGTACGAGCCCCTGATCGCCGCTTTGGAAAGAGAGGGTTTCCGATCCCTCAAAGCTGAAATGGAAAAAGAGTGGCTGCAAAAAGTCCCGTCTGCCCAGGGCGATTTGTTCGGTTAACCGCCGTACAGACGCGCCGGGCCGCGCGCGCCGAGGCGCTTCGATGTTACGCCAGCAACCGAAGGACAATCTGAGAGCCCGCGTTGGCCTGCGCTAGCGAACTGGCCGCCGCCTGCAACAGCACCTGCGAGCGGCTCAACCGGCCCGCCTCCGCCGCCACGTCCACGTCGGAGATCCGGCTGCGCGCCGCATCCAAATTCACCTGCGAACTCTGGACTCCGGCCATATCGAACTGAATCCGGGACATCTCGGACCCGCACTGGGCACGGGCCGTTGATACCCACTGGAGGGCGCTGTTGATCTTGTCCTGGGTAATTGCCCGGAGTGTGTCGCGCTGCAAAAGGTATCCGCTCACCGTGGTCGAACCTTGGTTTGGATTTTCGCTCGAATCCGACCATCCCCCCGAGACCCCAGACTGGTAGGCTACATTTTTACCGACAGCGCTGGACGAAAGGTTGTCAGGCTGCCCGGCATGGCTGCTGGCTCCCCAGCTCATGGTTGAATCCGTAGTGGGATCTACCAGGGAATCACCCGCCTGCACGGAAGCCACCCAGTGCCAGTCGGCGGCGGGATCCGCTTCCACCCCCGGCGGAGCCTGATACCCACCCAGCCAAAGCACCTCATTCACCCCCACGCCCTGCGCCTCTAACTGGGCTTTGGCCGCCGCATACTCCGACTCGGTTTTGAGGGTCGCCAAGCGCGGGTTTTGCGGAACCACCGCAACTAGATTGCCCACAATCGTTGAAGAGGTGAGGGGGCATGCCACGCTCAGGGTGACAGTCGTCGGGCTGTTGATGGCAAGAATCGTGGCTCCCGCAGGAATAAGAGCCGGAATAAGAGTACTGTCGCTCATGGACATCCCCACCCGCAGCCCTGCCGTGGTGGTGCTTGTGAGCGTCAGCAAGGAGCTGCCGTCCGTGGAATAGCCGGTGATTGTCTGCGCGGTGTTTGCAGGGAGAACCCCGCCGGCGGGGCTGTAAGCCGCCAGGCGAGCCTGATCCCACGTATTTGGAGAACTCTTCACTGCTTTGTACTGCGTCGCTCCCACCGAGTCTGAGTACTGTATCACGTATCCCGAAACAACGCCGTCAGCGTTGCTGGCATCCTCGTCGCCCAAATGCCCTGCGGTCGCGCACTGCGTCGCCGGCTGGTTCCACACAAGGGCGTCTGCGGAAGCGGGAGAACTCGCCTCGGGATTCCCGCCGTTATCCGGCTGCCCCCCACTCCAATGAATCGCAGTCGTTTGCGCCGCAAGCGATTCACCCGTGACCCATTTCCAGCCGCTGCCCGCAGAACTCGAACCTGCCGCCTGCTTGAGCCCAATCCACAAGGGAGCCGCCGTCAGCGCGCTGCCCAGTTGGAAAAGCGCCTGCTCCCAGTCGGTCGAAACCTTAAACTGTGCCAAATGCCCCCCACGCGATACCGCATCCGCCTCTGCGGCGCTCCACTCCAGGCTTCCACTCACCACTTCGTAGGTTTTGTCGCAGGCCACGTCCGTGAGCGCGGGGATCTGCATCGAGGGTACCGAAAGCGCCATCGTGCGTGACCCATCCTCCGAAGTCACAAGAGACGAAGACGCATCGATACTCGTGTCCGAAAAAAGACGGATCCCGTTAAATGTACGTTCGTTGGTCTTACGAATTTCAGACGCCAGCGCCGAATACTCCTGCGCATAGTTCGCCAAGTCCGAGGCGCTCTTGGTCGAATCCAATGACAAAGTCTTAAGCTCGCTCATGCGGCCCAAAAGATCGCCCACCTGTTTTAGCGACTCCTCCTGCACTTGCTTGAAGGAAAGCGCATTCAAAAGGTTGCTCTCCAGTGCCCCCAACCGGTTGAAGGCGGCGACCAGTTTGAGCTGCACCCCGAGCCCGGCGGCATCCTCCGAGGTGCTTAAAGTCCGGCTGCCACTCGAGAGTTTTCCAAGCGAGGAATACACGGCTGCGCTGGCCAACTGCAAAGAGCGGTTGGCGGCAGCGGACGCATTAGTTCCAGATCCAAGGATGAGCATAGACAGAGTTCGGCTGAACCCAGTCTGAAAACTAGTTTAACAGGGCGTTTGAGGCGAGCCATAATTAGGCGAACCAGGCCCCGCAAAGCGCCGCCTACTCCACATTTAAAAGCTCGGCGACCTGCGCGGCGATGTCCCCGGCGCGCATGAGGCTTTCCCCGACGAGGATCGCGTTACATCCAGCGCTAAAAGCGCGCTGCGTATCAGCCCGCGTCTTCAGCCCGCTTTCGCTCACCAACAGGATGCTCTCAGGCACCTCTTCACTCAAAGCTTCCGTAGTGGCCAGATCCACTTCAAACGTCGTCAAATTCCGGTTGTTGATCCCGAGCAGCGTGGCCCCCACCTCGAGGGCCCGCTCCAGTTCCTCTCCGCTGTGGACCTCCACCAGCACATCCAGTTGCAACAGTTCTGCCTCTTGAAACAACGCCTCCAAACGGTCCTGTTCCAGAGCGGCAACAATGAGAAGAATGGCGTCCGCCCCTGCCACACAAGCCTCTGCAATTTGGACTTCATGAATGATAAAGTCCTTTCGCAAAAGAGGCAGCGAAACCTCCGCCCGGATCCGGTTTAAAAAGGCCAGATCCCCCTGGAAAAACTGTTTGTCCGTCAAAACCGACAGTGCGTGAGCCCCGGCATCTTCGTAAGCCCTTGCAATGCGGACGGGATCAAAGTCCGTGGCGATGACCCCGGCGGTGGGGCTTGCCTTTTTGATCTCCGCAATCAGACCGAGCGCCTCGGGACCGCAGTCAATGGCCCGGGCAAAAGGGCGGAAATCATTGCGCTGCAGGGCGGCCGCGCGCAAGTGGGCGGCGCGAGGCAGGAGGCGGGCGACTTCCTGTTTTTTGACTTCGAGAATCTGCTGGAGGCGGTTGGAGGCCATAAAAGAGCGAGTTTTCCCAAAATTCCGGCCCCGGCGCAAGCCGTCGTCTGAGGTTTACACGCAAGAAGACGCATTTGCCCTTGGCAAGAGGAACCCTTTCCAGTGCAGAATCTCCGACCATGGCCGAATCACCCTCATCCAAAGTCACCCCGCACTATCGGCGAGTTGTTATCAAAATCAGCGGCGAAGCCCTCAAGGAACCGGGGAGCATGGAGTCGATCTCCCCGCAAATTGTCTCCCAAGTAGCCCAGCAGATTAAGGACGTCCACGCCATGGGCGTCGAGGTGGCCATCGTCATCGGTGGCGGCAACATCTGGAGAGGCCTGGCGGCAAGCCATCGCGGCATGGAACGCACCACCGCCGACTACATGGGAATGCTCGCCACCGTCATCAACGGCATGGCCCTCCAATCCTCTCTGGAAGCCATCGGAGTGGCCACCCGCGTCCAAACCGCCATTCCCATCCAGAGCGTTGCCGAACCCTTCATCCGCAGACGCGCCATGCGCCACATGGAGCTGGGCCGCGTCGTCATTTTTGTCGCCGGCACCGGCAACCCGTTCTTTTCCACCGACACCACCGCCGCGCTGCGCGCCAGCGAGATCGGGGCGGAAGTCATTCTGAAAGCCACCAAAGTCGACGGCATCTACACGGCCGATCCCAAAAAGGACCCCACGGCCACCAAGTACGACAAAATCACCTACTCGGAGGCCCTCTCCAAACGCCTCCAGGTCATGGACTCCACCGCCTTTACGCTGTGCATGGACAACCGGGTGCCCATCGTGGTGTTCGACTTGATGACACCCAACAACATCCGCAACGCAATTCTCGGACAGCCTGTTGGCACTCTGGTCACTTCAGAGTAAGTTGGAAGCGGACTTTAGTAATTTTACAGTTTATGGACCCAGACGAAATCCTCCTCGAAACAGAGTCGGCCATGGAAAAGGCCTTCGACCATCTCACCCACGAATTCGCCTCCGTGCGCACAGGCAAGGCGTCCCCGGCGCTTGTGGAAAACATCGACGTCGATGCCTACGGCTCCTCGATGAAACTCAAGGCCCTGGCCATGATTTCCACTCCGGAACCTAGGCTCGTCGTCATCCAGCCCTTCGACTCCAGCACCACCAAGGACATCGAAAGGGCGCTTAAAGAGTCCAAGCTGGGAATCAACCCCATCACCGACGGCAAACTCATCCGCCTGCCGATCCCTCCCCTCACCGAAGAGCGCCGCAGGGATCTGGTCAAAACCGTCAAACAAATGGCCGAAGAAGCCAAAATCCGCATCCGCTCTGCGAGACGCGAGGGAATGGAGGGCATCAAAAAGGCGGGGAAAGACGGCGGCCTCGCCGAAGACGCCGTGGAGGGCTGTGAAAAGGAAATCCAGAAACTCACCGACGGCTTTGTCAAAAAAATCGAAGAAACCGCCCTCACGAAGGAAGCGGACATCATGAAAGTGTAACGCCTCACTTCCATGAAACCCACCTCCCTACTCCTCGCCCTGATGCTTCTGAGCGCAGGCCTGTCCTTCGCAGAGGTCGTCCGCCCAGTCCCGCCCATTGCATTCCCGCCGGTGGACGGGCAGGCTCGCTCCCTCAAGAGCTTTGCGGGCCAGCCGGTCATTCTGCTCCTCGCCGACTCCGCAAAACGGGGCGACTTTCGCACCCAGCTCAAGGAGATGCAAAAGTCCTTCGACCGGCTGGCCATCCGCAAGACCGTGGTGGCTGCCGCGTTCAAAAACCCGGAGCCAGGAGACATCCATTCAGATATTCCGGTCATTACGCTCCCCGAGGGCGCCCGCGTGTGCGAGGCCCTCAAGCTCAAGGGAAAATTCTCAATCGCTCTGATCGGCCCCGACGGCAACCTCGACTACATCACCGACAAGATATTGAACATCAACCGAATCCTGGAAGTCATGCAGAACTCCTACGAGATGCAGAAGGCTGCCCACCGTTAGACTGAAGAATGTGAGGAGACCCTTTCCTCGGGGCCGGCGAGGGGAGCAGGCACTGGCGCCTTGCCCCCATTGCCTCACATCAACTGGTAGGCGTCCACGTCCACGGTGACGATCACGTCTTCGGGAAAAGGCAGCTTTGCCAGCACCGCTTTCAGGTGCCGGCTCAACCGCACGATCGCCTTCGTGCGCAGCGTCAGATGGTAGCGGAACTGTCCGTGAGATTTTTCCAAGGGCGCCGGCGAGGCCTCCCCCAAAATCACGCCCTCCGGCAATCCCTCCGCCAGGCGCCGTGCGAGCGTCTGCGCTGAAAACTCCGCGCGCGCCTGGTGCTCCGAGCGCACCGACACCAAAACCAGGTGCGTAAACGGCGGATAATCCCACTGCTGCCTAAACTCGATCTCCTGGTCCCAAAAGCCCTCGAAATCATGATGCCTTGAAAACTGGATGGCCGGGCTAAACGGGGTGTAGCTTTGCACAAACACCTCCCCCTCGACATCGCCCCGCCCCGCACGCCCCGCCACCTGGGTTAGCAACTGAAACGTCCGCTCACCAGCACGGTAGTCGGGAATGTGCAGCCCAAGGTCAGCATTGATGATCCCCACGAGTGTGACGTTTGGAAAATGAAGCCCCTTAGCGATCATCTGCGTGCCCACCAAAACATCGATTTTACCAGTGCGAAATGCGGACAACGTCTCCCTAAACGCCTCTTTGCGCTGCAGCACATCCGCGTCCAAACGGCGCACCACAGCCTTCGGAAAAATCTTCTGCACCACGTCCTCTACACGCTCCGTGCCTGTTCCCTGCTGCCGGATCCCCGGGTCCTTGCACTCGGGACATTTCGTCGGCGCCAACGCCAGGTGACCGCAAATGTGGCAAACGATCCTGTTCGCCGCCCGGTGAAAGGTCAGTGAGACAGAACAGTTCGGGCACTGGCAAACATGGCCGCACTTCTCACAGAGCATGGAGGTCGAAAACCCGCGTCGGTTGAGGAAAAGGATGCTCTGTTCCTTGCGGGCAATGCGCAGCTCCAGCGCCGTCAGCAATTTAGAGGAAATCACCGGACTCTGTTTCTTGGATTCCATCCGCATGTCGATGATGCGGATAAAGGGCATTTTCTTGTCATCCACCCGGGCCAAAATACTCAGCAACTCGTATTTGCCCAACTTGACGTTGTGATAACTCTCCAGCGAAGGCGTCGCGGAGCCCAGCAATACGGCGCACCGCTCAATGGAGGCCCTCAAAACCGCAATATCCCGCCCATGATACCGTGGCGACTCCTCCTGCTTGTAAGACGGCTCGTGCTCCTCATCCACCACAATCAGACCGAGATTTTCCAACGGCGCAAACACCGCACTCCGGGCCCCGATGACGATTTTCGCGCGGCCGCTGCGAATGCGATGCCATTCATCATGCCGCTCTCCCTCGGACAAGTGACTATGCAACACCGCCACTTCGTGCTGCGTAGACGAAAACCGGCTCTTGAAGCGCTCCACGGTTTGGGGAGTCAGCGAAATCTCAGGCACAAGCATGATCGCCGAGCGTCCCTGTTCGAGCACCTTCTGGATCGCCTGCAGATAAATCTCCGTTTTCCCACTGCCCGTCACGCCGTGTAACAGAAACGGCTTCGGCGCCGCCACGCCCTCCGCGCGCGGCTCCAGAGCGGCGCACACACGCTCAAACACAAGCGCCTGCTCCGCGTTTAACTCCAGCGCCGGCGCCTCCACAAAATGCTCATGCCGCGACGGATCCCGCTCCACACGCTCGGCCTCCACCGCAACCCAGCCCTTCTTCTCCAGCGCCCGCACCACCGCGTGGGACGCATCCGAGCGTTTGGCAAGTTCACTCACCGCCATCGGCCCGCCCTGCGCCTCAAGCATCCGCAGCGCTCCCAACTGAAGAGGCGCCCGCTTTTCCAAACCTGCCAAAACGGCCTCCTCCGGCATTCGCACCAAACGCACCATCTGCCGCTGCTGATGCGTCATTTCAGATTTGCGAATGACCTGGGGAAGCACAGCCCGGAGCGCGGTTTCAAGGGGGCAGCAATAATAGTCCGCCATCCAAGAGGCCAGTTTGAGCAACACCGGATTCATCCCCGCATCACTTTTCAAAACCTCGGAAACAAACCGCACCCCGGGCACCTCCGACTCATCCGCCACCTCCAACACCGTCCCGAGCAGCGTGCGCATCCGCACCGGCACCCGCACACGGCTCCCCGGCGCCACCCGCACCCCCTCCGGAACCGCATAATCAAAAATACGCCCCCCCGAATCATCCAGGATCACACGCACAAAGCGGCAAGCCGGCTTATCCAGTTCGAATGAGGGTGTCTTTGACGATGGCATGTCCACCCCAGTTTGCGCTGGACGCCACGGCCACGCAACCCGCCTTCACGCCAGAATCGCTTAACAGGTCAACCCCGTCTGACCGGGCGGCATCACAAACTGGCAAACCCGCCTCCTATGGCCGGCGCGCCCTGTAAAAGAGGTGCCCCGTCGTAAGCACCACAATCAGGGCCAGACTAATTAAAATATTACGGCGTCTCGTCGCATCAACGGTCGCGTCAGCGGTTGCTTTGACGGGGGCAGCGGTGGGAGCAGGCGCCGCCGCGGGTGCCGCATCGACGGGCGCCGCCGCACTGGGTAGAACCGCCCCAGTTGATGCCGCCTTCGCATCCACGATCAGGGATTCATCCATTTTCGGCAGCGCTTTAGCCGCCGCCCGTTCTATTGCCTCAGCCGCGAGGCGTGCGTCTATCGCCTTGGATTCCCTTGTCAGATATTCCGAATAGGTTTCGCTCTCCACTTTCAACCCGTACTTTTCTTTGAGTTCTTCTGCCGTGATCTCCTGCGCCATTTGTCTTGGCGCATTGGCATCCCGGTTGAAGTACTTGTCCAGGAGCTCACGCCCCTTTGTGACCCCCGTCTCCCTGTTCCTCTCAACGGCACCGAGCGACCTCTCGGACATGTGTCCATTTTTGAGCGTGGTGACCATAATCTGCCCCTCGCCACCTCCAGCCGACCAGTACGAAACAATGCCGTACGCGTGGATTTCCTCCACCCTACCCACATAGATGCCCCCGTCATTGAAGGTGGCGCCACCAATATACTCGGCCCGGTCTTTTTCTACGCTGTAAATGCTCCAGGCATTGCCCTGCTTCCCGTTTCTGTTCCGGCCCAGAGTGATGAAAACCTCATTGACGCCGTCGCCGTCGATATCCGCGTCCAGGCGAAGAAGACGGTCATCTGCATAAAAATTATTATCCCCGCCCAAAACCGAAAGTGTACTCAAATAATCCCTGACCGGATCGGGGGCACCCAGCGCCCCAAAGGTTAATAGACACAAAACCCCAACACCCCTAACGACTTTGTTTATTCCTGATACCATAATTTTTTCTCCCATTCATCCCGAATGACTTTGTACACGTAGTTGTTTCTGTTCGGCCTGAACTCCCACCTCTCGCCCGGAGGATTCTGCGGGTTAAACCTCCAGCACGAGATGTAGCGAGAACCCCAAACTCGTCTGACGTATATGGCGCGTCATAGATGATTTTCCCGTCCTTGATCTCCACAAGCCAGGCCGCCCCGTTGTAAAGCTGGATCATCGCAACCTCCAAGGTGCTCAGGGTCGTTTCGGTTCCCTCCCTGACATAGCTCTCCTGCAACTCCTCCCACAGGCCCGAAGGAGTGTATATCTTCCTCAGAGCCTCCATGTAATTCTTTGCCGTCTGCTTTTTTTGATCCAACTCCTTTTGGAACTTATCGAGATTCTTTTGCCAATTATAGACCTCCTCCGTTACCGCAGATTTTCCGAGCGGCTTGTCCAACTGGGCGATTCCCCAACCATCCTCAGCAGGCGGGTTTCCGCTGAAATTAGGTAGTTCCTTGTTGCTCCCGGCGACATTGAAATGATTGAAGATCCGAGGGATACCCCCATCGCTTTGCCGGCTCTCATGCTGGACCATCGCCCACGCAAAACGAATCTCCGTCGGATGGTTGTGAATATACGAAAAGACCTCTTCATCACGCGGGTTTTTGCCTCTAATCCGGAAGTCATACACCGCCGGCGGCATCAACGGCTTTCCTTCCGTATCTTTGATCGAGTAGTTCACTTTACAAACACCCCCGACAAACTTGTTCGCAGCCTTTAAGGCATCGGCTATTTTCCAGGCTTGGGTCGCCGGCAGTGAAATCGCCTTCTCATTCCGGCTCACAGGCAGATGCACATCGTCCTTGGTCTTGCGTTCTGGCCTTTCCGTCACGATATCCAGCGCCCAGTCCACGCTCAGACCCGCGAGACGGCCATCTCCCAGCTTGATTTCCAGATTCGCCATTTCCGCCGCGCCTCGAATCCACGCGATCGCAGACGCGCTTGAGCCGCTGCTAATCGTCCGCATTTCCATAGTCCCGAAATCCGTGGAATCTGAAGTCACCGGGTAATTGCTCTGTGTGACCATCACCCGGCACAACACGTACTCCACTTTCTCCGTGGCACTGAAACTCAGAACTGCCCCCTGCCCCTTGCCAAGGAACTGCAAGGCTCCATCCTCGCCCTGTTTAAAAAGCAGGTATTTTTCATTGATCGGATTAACCGAGAGCTGCGGCGTAAAAGCCCCCAAGTGCACAACCAAACTTTCATCCCCGGAATAATCTCCGAACACTCTGGACGCAAGACCCGGCGCCTTAAACCGCAACGTACTGCCGCGCCGCATATCCGAAAGCGTCTGTTGGAATAGTTTATCCGGTTCCCTTAATTCAGGAAATCCGGGGCGGCTGTATTTGGATTTAAAGGGAACCGTGCGGCTTCCCTTCTCCGGATCGGGGTCGGTAATTTCAACCTCCAGAACGGCTTCTCCCTCGATATTAAAAGCCGTGCGATCCGCCAGTTCCTGAATCGTCGTAGCAGCCTCACCCAGGTACAGACCCGCGTCCACCCGCTCTTCCAGGCCCACCGGCCATGTCACGCCCATGTCTCCGTTGTTCCAGCCATAGGGCAAGAAATAAGAATACGACACCTCTGGGAGACTGGTTGAAAAGTTGCCAAAAAAACGACGGACCGTCCGGTTTGGATCCTCCTCGTCAATCACGTCTGTGTAGGCTTCCAAAGAAGCGAACATCTTGTACACCTCTTCCCTGCTCTTCCAATCCGCGAAAAGCCCAAATTGGATCTGGAACCCTTCAGGCTCGGCTTCCTCCTTTGCCACCTCACTGCCGGCTCCCTTCTTTTTCTTATCCGACTGCTTCGAGGGTGCCTCGTTTGAGCCATTCACGGGCTTGGCTCCAAAAAGAACATTGGCCGATCGCCCGCCGCTAATCCAGGTGGCACCATCGAAATCCCTGAGTCGTGCAGGCCTCGAAAAAGTCTCCCACTGCTCTCCCAATTCTCCCGAATCATTGCTCCCCCAACCCATCACCGTATGGTCCGCCATCAACGCCAGCGAATACCTCTCCCCGGCCGCAATGGCGATCACCTTGCCAGTCAGCTTTAAGACCTTCACCGGTTCACCGCGGTTAATCGTCACTCCGTCAGCAAGTTGTCCCGACCGATTGTTTCCCCACCCCCACACGGACCCGTCCAGATGCAGCGCAAGCGCATGATCCGAACCCGCCGCGATCGCGATGAAGCCGCCCTGGCCAGAGACTTTTACCGGCCTCAGAGACTCCAGCATAAGCCCGTTGCCAAGCTGACCCAACAGACCTGAGCCCCACGCCCACACGCTTCCATCCGCACAAAGCGCGAACGTCACTCTATCGCCCGCGGCAATGGCACACACACCTGACAGGCCGCGCACCCGCAATGGCTTCGAGCTGTCTGTCCGTGCGCCGTTACCCAATTGCCCGTTGATGTTCCACCCCCAACACCAAACTGAACCATCCCGGCCAAGCGCCACGCTGTGGCCGACTCCCGCCGCAACCGCGCGCACCGGGGGCAGTCCTTCCACAAAAACAGGCACCCAGCTCTGCCCAAACGCCTTGCTAGCCAACTGGTCGTTAGCGTTTGCGCCCCACGCCACCACACCACCGTCTTTCAGGACCGCCAGGCAGTGCGAGCGGCCCACCGCTGCCGACGCGACGTCCCCAAGTCTCTGCAAAGGGGCCGGAGCCATCTGTTCCTCCACATGCCCCAATCCAAGGGCTCCCGTTTCATTGCTGCCCCAAGCCCAAAGCGTATTGCTTGAATCCAGCGCCAGCGTCTGTCCGTTGCGACTCCCTATTTGTTGTCCGATCCGGAAAGAAGCGCCTCTCACCTCACTCGCAACGGCTCCATTCAAAAAAGCCCGCGCCTTCAGCACTAGCGTTTCTTCCACCGCCACGTAAACCTCTTCCTCCGCCACCGGGTCCTCCTCCGTCGGGTCGTTCCCGTTCGTGGTGTAATGCACGACCGCTCCGGGCGTCCCGCACCTTAGGAACACCTGCAAACTTTCCGTAGACTCGCCTCCATCTATCGAAAACTCGGAGGTGTGTACCTTGACCTCGGTCTGACTTCCTGGTGCAGCCTCCTGCGTTTTGCACCGAAATAAAACGGGGTTTGTATCCCCCGAACTCACCCTCACAACCATCGGAAAACCAGCCGCCTGACACGTACGCAAGGCAACGCTCACCAGGCCTTCCGCATCGCTGCGCCCGGCAAAAATCCGCCCGCCGGTTCCCTCGTTCTCACCCGCCTTAAAAAGCACGCCACTCCTGCCCGCAATCAACTCAAAAACAACCGGCGCATTACTGATTGGTCTGCCATCTGGCGTGGTCGTTCGAACCACCAAGAAATCCTTCAAAGGAAAACCCGCCCCCGCTTCCTGCGCGTCTCCAGATACCGCCTCCAGTCGGAAAGAGACGCCGTTAAAAAAATCCTGGGGATCCGTCTTGTCCAAAAACTCCTGGAGATTGGAGACGCCGTCTCCATCAGCGTCTGCAGAGGGGTCGACTCCGATATAATTAAAATGGGCTAACTCCCACAGATCGGGGAGGCCATTGCCGTCTTTGTCGGCACCAGGGTCGAGTTCGAAAGAAAAAAGAGCCTTTGCCTGTCCCACGTTGACCAGCGCGTAATCGTCTGTGTCGACCCATCCCCAAGGCCTGCAGCGGACCATTCCCGCATCCACAAGACGGTCATAAAAACGGCAGGTAGTTTCTTTCAATTGCCCCAGATTTACCGGCGCATAATCATCCGCGTCCGGAGTCGCCATCGGAGCGCGGAGGCCGTCGTTTGAGGCCTGAGTCCACGTCTTTATAAACTCCAATATTTCCGCTCCAGCCCCCCCAGGAAGAGCCACTTTCATCTCGTTGTAGGCAGAAAGCGCCATCTGTTTGAGCTGCCCTTGGTTGAGGACCGCAAAGTCCTCCGGCGCCTGCTCTGGAAGTGTCACCTTTTGACGACTCCACCAATCCGGACCGACAGCGCCTACCGGCGAGACAACGCTCCATCCCGCACAGAAAAACAGCACCGCTACAACCCCTCTCTTAAAAAAAGCCAGAGCCCCCATGAAAACCTCCCCTGTTTAGCGTGCGTCGAAAACGCACACAGATTCCCCCCTTAGTCTCCACCAAAGGACTCATTGTCCCTCAGCACCTCCACCTTTAATCGGCGCAGGGGTCAGAATTACGCGTGCTTGAAAAACGCGCTTTTTTGCCAACGGGTCCGCCCCCATCGAGGGCCCGTCGTGGATGGCGGGCGTTCGAAAGAAAACGCGCTGCCGTTCCCCGCTCAGCGCAACCGCACCACCGCTCAGCGCAGCAAACGCACGAACAGCACCGCGCTGATTGTCGCTCCAACGCAAATCACAAACCGCCGTACAACCAGCTTCCCGATTCTTCGCGCCACGCCTGTCGCGCCGTACCCGCCAGCGAGCGCACCCACCGCCATGGCCAGCGCGATCGGCCAGTGGACAAGGCCCGTGGCCACAAACAAGACTCCAGCCACACCGTTAATGGTGAAGGAAAGCAGGCTGGTCGTGGCGCTCATTTCCAACATGTCCGTCATCCCCAACAACCCGAGCACCGAAAGCGCCATGATGCTGATCCCCGCTCCAAAGTAGCCTCCGTAAACGGCAATCCCCAATTGGATGAGAATCCCCACCAGAAGCCACTTCCACCCAAGCCGCCTGGCCGGCGTCGTCGTTTGCAGGTGCTTTTGCAGCGACGCCTGGATCATAAAAAGGAAGGTCGCAAAAAGCACCAACCACGGCGCCACGCGTTCAAAAACCGCCGTCGAACTCGAGCGCAACAGCATTGCCCCGGCCCAACCTCCCACCAGGGCGGGCAGCAGCAGCCAAAAAATCCGCCGGTCCAATCGTGCGATTTCTTTCCGGAACCCCCACATGCTCCCAAAGGCCCCCGGCCAGATTCCCACCGTATTGGTCGCATTCGCAACCACCGGCGGCAACCCCAAGGCGAGCAGCACCGGAAACGAAATCAACGTCCCGCCTCCCGCCACGGAGTTGACGGCCCCTGCGAGAAACGCGGCGGCAAAGGCAGCAAAAAGACTGGGAACAGAAATATCGGACATGGGGCGGGAGAGCGGCAAAACGAGACTTGGAAGGGTCGCGAGCCCGCACGCCTCCGCGCAACGAGCGGAGAAATGATGCACCTTTCCAAGAAAATGGGGAAGGATTGCCTCTGCGGACGGCGCGGCGGAAGATACGCGGCGGCAGCCTCTTTTTTGAAGTTTTTCGCCGTTGACTAGCCTGCCCGCCATCCGCTAGGTTTCAGTTCACTTTCATCAAGAGTGGCTGAGGGACTGGCCCTAAGACGCCACGGCAACCGCCTGGATGCTTTGCTTTTAAAATAGCGAAGTTTCGGGGACCAGGTGCCAAATCCAGCTCTGTGTAAAAACAGGGAAAAGATGAGGGACTATTCCGGCCCCCTTGCCGGAAGGGGACTTCATCGGCAGCATCGCTCTTGAAGGAAGGTTTTCAGCCATGGAACCAACACCCTTCTTCAGCAATCTAAAATGCCGCGAATGCGGACGCCTCTACCCCAAGCTGGCGATCCACGTTTGTGACTTTGATTTCGGCCCCCTCGAAGCCGCTTACGATTACGAGGCGATCGGCCGCAGCATGACCCGCAAAACCATCGAGTCGCGCCCGCACACCATGTGGCGTTACCGTGAACTGCTGCCCATCGACGGAGAACCCACGGTCGGCGCCCAGGTCGGGTTCACCCCCCTGGTCAAGGCGGACAGGCTCGCCAAAATTCTAGGCATCCGCGAGTTGTGGATCAAAAACGACACCGTCAACTACCCCACCCTTTCCTTCAAGGACCGCGTCGTCTCCGTCGCCTTGAGCCGGGCGCGCGAACTCGGCTTTGAAGTCGTCGCCTGCGCCTCCACGGGCAACCTCGCCAACTCCGTCGCGGCAAACGCCGCCGCCGCCGGGCTTAAAAGCTACGTCCTCATCCCAGCCGATCTGGAGCAGGGCAAGGTCCTCGGCTCGCTGGTGTACGGCACAGAGGTCATCGGCATCCACGGCGCCTACGACCAAGTCAACCGGCTCTGCTCCGAAATCGCAGGCAAATACGGCTGGGGCTTTGTGAACGTCAACCTGCGCCCCTACTACGCTGAAGGCTCCAAAACAATGGGCTTTGAAATCTGCGAGCAGCTCGGCTGGCGCATCCCCCAGCACACCGTGATCCCCATGGCCTCCGGCTCCCTGCTGACCAAAATCCACAAGTCCTACAAGGAGTTCATCCAGCTCGGCTTGGTCAAGGAAACCCCCTTCGCCGTCCACGGCACGCAGGCCACCGGCTGCGCCCCAATCTCCCACGCCGTCAAGCGCGGCACAGACATCGTCAAACCCGTCCCAAAACCCGACACCATCGTCAAGTCCCTCGCCATCGGCACCCCGGCGGACGGCTACTACGCCATCCACTCGATGAAACAAACGGGCGGTTCGGCCGAGGACGTCACCGACGAAGAAGTCGTCGAGGGCATCCGCATGCTCGCGGAATACGCGGGCATCTTCGCCGAAACCGCCGGCGGCGTGACCGTTGCCGGAGCCCGGAAACTCATCGCCTCCGGACACATCGGAGCCAATGACAGCGCCGTTTTGTGCATCACCGGGCACGGCCTCAAAACCCAGGAAGCCATCATCGGCAAGGTAGGCGCCCCCAGGCTCATCGCGCCGAACATCCGCGAGTTTGAAGAAAAAATTTACGCTCCAGACGCCGCCGCGGCTGCCTTGTAACCCAACGCCAATCAGACCGTTTTATCCCACCGATCTCATTTTTATGCCATCCGTTCGCATCCCCACCCCGCTCCGGAAACTCACCGGCGACCTCGAAGTTGTCCAGGCCGCCGGCGTAAACATCACTGAAGTATTTCACTCCCTCGACCAGGCCTTCCCCGGCCTCAAAGAGCGCATCTGCGACGAACAAGGCCAGGTCCGCCGCTTTGTAAACGTGTTCCTCAACGACGAAGACATCCGTTTTCTTGAAGAAGGCGCCACACTCGTGAAGGAAACAGACGAAATCTCCATCGTGCCCGCTATTGCCGGAGGTTAGTCCTTCGCTATTCTCAGCCCATGGCCGCTCAACACACTCGTTTCTGGCTGAACTTCCCGCCGCAACTCATCACGCGCCCCCTTTTGTGGGAGCTTTGCAAGGAGTTCTCCGTGGTCACCAACATCCGCCAGGCCAGCATCACGGATGAGGTCGGTATCGTCTCCCTCTCCATGGAAGGCGAAGGCGAGGAGATCGCTAAGGCCGTCGCCTGGTTGGAATCCCAGGGCGTCCGGGTCGATCCGGTGGAAATGAATACCATCGCAAGCTGAACCGGCGGGACCTGTTCCAAACCTCTATTGAAGAAGCCTGCACCTCACCGGTGCGGGCTTTCTTTTTGAAAACACGCCGTCCCAGTCCTACGCGCACCCCCGCGCGCCCGCGACCTTCCGTCGGCGCTTACTTTGACGCCACGGGCAACCGGAACCACACGCGGGCTCCGCTCCCGTGGGGACTTTCCGCCCCCACATCACCGCCATGCGCCGCGACGATGTGCTTCACAATGGACAACCCGAGCCCCGTGCTGTGCCCCATCCCTCGTGCCCCCGCCCCGCCGCGCGATTTATCCGCCCTGTAAAACCGCTCGAAAATGTGCGGTAAATCCCTCGCCGAAATCCCGCTGCCATTGTCCTCCACCAAAACACGCACCCCTAAATCCGCCTCGTACACCGCGCGGACCACCACCCTCCCGCCCCTCACCGGCACGTGTTTGAGCGCGTTTTCGAGCAGGTTGTGCAACACCTGCTCAATGCGCCGCCGGTCCACTCGCACCGCAGGCAGTGTGTCCGCCGCCTCGACGCGCGTCTCGATCGCACCGCCTCCAGCGCGCATCTGCCATTCCTCCACAACCTCCCGAATCAACACTCCCGGATTCAGCGTCTCCCAGCGAAAACTCTCCTTCCGGGCCTCCATCCGCGCGAGGGACAGCAATTCCTCCACCAGGGCGTTCAAACGCCCCGAGTGTTTCATCAAAATTGCGTAAACATTCTCGCGCTCGGCCTGGGGCAGGTCCGGCATTTCGATCAAACTTTCCACGTACCCCTGAAAAATCGCCAGCGGCGTGCGCAACTCGTGCGACACATTCGCCACAAACTCCCTCCGCACCTGCTCAAGCTCCTGCAACCGGCTCACATCCCGAAACACCGCCAACACCCCGGGCAGACCCGCTTCGTCGCCCATCGGCACCACACGCATCGAAAGAAAACGCACCCGCTTTCCCGGAATCAGCTCCAGTTGTCGCTCGCGAGCCGACCCGGTGGCGAGCGCCTCCTGAATCAACCGGTGCACATCCGGCTCCCCCAGGACCTCCAGCACCGAACGGTCCACAGGCGACTTCGTCAGACCGAACCCGGAAATAAAAGCCTCATTTGCGAGCCGGATCTTGTGCCGGGCATCCACCACCAGCACCCCCTCCTCCATGCTCGAAAGCACCATCCGCAAACTAAACTCCTCGTGCTCAATACGCTGACGCATCGCCTCCTGCTGGCGCACCAGCCGCGAAAAACTCGGCCACACCGGCGCAAGCCTCGCATCCACCTGCGCCACCGCCAATGCCGCCTCCGGAGGACCGTTCTCCGCCAAAACGTCCAGCGCCCGGCCGAGCCTCGCCCAGCGCCTCCGCTCCGCCCAGACACGCCAACCCAAAACCAACGCCCCGCTCAGGAGCGCAGTGCCAGTCAGGGCGATTTCCGAGGCAGCCATGTTTTTTAATTTCCCACTCCAGCGGCACCTGCGCCGCCTAAACGCTTGGGGCCACCATCCTGTATCCAAACCCGCGCACCGTTTCGACCAAATCCGCCGCACCCCCCAATTTTTCACGCAAACGCCGGATGTGGGTATCCACGGTACGCGTATCAATCACGCTCTCGTAACCCCACACGTCGTTAAGCAAGACTTCGCGGCTTTGCAGGCGGCCGCACCGCTCCATAAGCACCGTCAGCAGCTTGAATTCCGTCGCGGTGAACTCCAAAGGTTTGCCCTCGATGCGCACCTCGTGCCGGACGCGGTCTACCTGGATGCTCCCCACCTGCAGCTCATCCGCCACGGCGGGAGCGGCCTCCATACGGCGCAAAATCGATTGCACCCGCAACACAATCTCCCTCGGACTAAAGGGTTTCGTCACGTAGTCGTCCGCCCCAAGCTCGAGGCCCACGATCCGGTCCACCTCGTCCGCCTTCGCCGTAAGCATCAACACGGGAATCGCCGCCGTCTGCGGAGACTGCTTCAAAAGCTTGGCCACCTCCAGACCGCTGAGGCCGGGCATCATCAAATCCAGCACCACCAAGGCCGGCTCCTCCGCGCGGGCCAGGCGCAGCGCCTGTTCCCCGTCGGCCGCCTTCAACACCTCAAACCCGGCGCGCTGCAGGTGCAGCGATACCAGGGCGAGCACGTCGGGTTCGTCATCAGCGACCAGAATCCTTTTGCGGGTGGTTTTGGAAAATAGACTCATAGGGTGGATGAAAGGTTAAAAAGACCGCCTCCGGAACTAAACGCGGCCGCTGGTGTTTAAATGAGTTCCCATGTTCCCTTCCGACACCCCACGATCAAGCCGACGACTGTGACATTATCGTCACACATCTCATTTTCAGAGGGAATTGTCGTTTACTAAGCCCCCCTCCTCCCCTGAAATCCCACCCTCCCCCCGCATGCCACCCTCCCAGCCAGTCTCCGAAGGAGATCTCCAAAGCCGCGACACGGCCTGGATGCGGCGCGTGCAGCAGGGAGATACCGAGGCCCTGCGCTCCATCATCGAGGAATATCAGGGTCGCGTAGCCGCAAACATCGCCCGAATGACGGGCGCCGGCATCGACCCCGAGGAACTCGCCCACGAAGTGTTCGTGCGCGTCTGGAAATCCGCCCATCGCTACGAACCCACCGCCCGTCTCAGCACCTGGCTTTTTGCCATCGCCCGCAATCTAGTCCTCAACGAAATCCGTTATAAAACGCGGCATCCTGCTTTTTCTAGGGATGCTTTATTGGAGGAAGGCCACCCCGAAGCGGAGGGTCCGGCGGCCAATACCAACGGCCAACCCGACGCCGCCCTGCTGGAGGCCGAACTCCAGGAGGCCATCGACCGGGCGCTGCAGGCGCTGCCCGAAAAACAGCGCACGGCGATCCTGCTGAGACGCTACGAAGATGTTTCTTACGAGGAGATTGCGGCGATTCTGGAGGTGTCCGTCTCCTCGGTTAAAAGCCTCCTCTTCAGGGCGCGCGCGACTCTGCGTGAAGCGCTGTCAGAGCATCTGGCGTAACTTGCGATCGGCTGAACGACTCCTCTGCGGCTCGGAGGAACGCAGCGTTTCAAATGATTGCCGCGTTTTGTGCAAAAAAATGTATTCATTTACACACTTGTCACAATTCGCGCAGTGCTGTAACACCATTGCCACGCATTTGTAACCAAGTGCATACCTCCCCCCGGAATGCCTCCCCAAAACAGCATCCGGACGGGTGGTTTAAACAACCCATACACATACCATGTTGAACAAAACCACAGTCCAGCTGATGGCCCTCGGGCTCATCGGTTCTATGGCAGCTACCTCATTCGCTGACGACTCCGCGTTGATTGACGCGCTCGTCCGCAAAGGCGTCCTCAAAAAAGGCGAAGCCGAGCAAATCCGTGCTCAGGCCTGCAAAGACTGCGCCTCCGACAAATTGAGTGGCAAAGTTTCCCTCGGTGAATCCGTGAGCTCCCTCAAACTCACCGGGGATGTCCGCGTGCGCTATCAGCAAACCAGTGAAGACTCTCAGCCGCTTGGCACTAACAACGAGGATCATAACTCAGGGTTCCGAGTCCGACTGCGCATCAACGCTGATTACAAACTCAGCGACGATTTCTTTGCCGGCTTCGGTCTCCGTACCAATGTTGATGGCAGCAGTGTCGTCAGGAATGCAAACTCAGGACAGCAATCCCGCCGCTCGGCTGACACAGATCTAGCCAACAGCTATTACTCAAACTACTCGATCGGCGTAAGCAAGGCATTCATCGGCTGGACTCCGATTTCCGGCGTTACCTTGATTGCAGGGAAGCAGGCCAACCCTTTCTACACTACCGATATGGTGTGGGGATCCGAAGTGAACCCTTCCGGTTTCACCCAGCAGATCGATCTCAGCAAAGTGTTCGGTTTCTCGGGCGTGCAACTGTCTCTTAATTCGGGACAATTTGTCGTAAGTGACAACAATGAGTCAACCGCAGCCCACCAGAGCAACCGCGATGCATATATTTGGCAGACCCAGTTAGTTGCAACCGCGGAAGTGGCTTCAGGAGTCAAATTGACAGTGGCTCCCGGCTTCTATAGCAGCAACGGCGCGTCCGTTGCTGGCCCTGACGGCAGCACCTTTGGAACTGTCAACGGCACGTACATTGGAAACTTGCAGGTTCTTCTGCTTCCCGGCGATGTCTCTACTGAATTCGGCGGGCAGAAGGTTAAGTTCCAATGGGATCTCGCCTACAATCTCGATGGCCAAAACCGCTCCTTTAATAACAACATTGCTCGCTCCAATGCTTCCGGAACAGACAATCTTGCTTGGTTGGCTGGTTTCCAGATTGGCGAAAACAACAAAAAGGGCGACTGGTCTGCCGTGGTAAACTATCGTCAAGTTGGTCTTTCTGCCGTTGACTCCGCCATTACCGACCCTGACTTTGGTTTTGGCCAAACCAACGTCTCCGGATTCAAAGTGGGCTTTGCCTACAATCTAGGCGCTGCGACTACGATCGGAGCATCCTATTACCAAGTGGACAACCTGCGTACTGGTATCACCCAACCGGGCTATAACAGCGCTCAGATCATCCAGGCTGACGTGTCTGTGAAGTTCTAACGAACTTTCTTCGGTGTGTTTATCGGCCGGAGTCGCGGGGGCGACTCCGGCCTTTTTTTGCCCTTTCCTCTCCCCCTCCCGCCCCTCGCGCTCGAAAAAAACCGCCTCCGCCCCCTCCCTTTTACCGTGCGCACCGCACCGGAGCGGTTATGCTCCATCCTCCTTTATTTTTATCTATGAGCGCTTCCGTCCAATGGATCGATTCCCAGTCTTGGGAACTAGACTTTTATGGCCTCCCACACACCATCCCCTGGCCCGCCGATGCGGACCCTGCCGGGGCCGAGGTCCATCCGCTGAATCTTGAAACCCTACTGGAAGGCATCGAACAAATCGGCGATGCAGTTCCCGAACCCTGGCTCGGCTTTCGCGCTGCCGCCAGCCTCTTCCAGGATCTGTCCGAGGCCCTCGAGGAAGGCGAAGTCGTCCGCAGCCAGCGTCTTCTGGAGGAAATCGACCGCCTGCATTCGGGCTCTCCCTTCGTCCAGTTTCAGCTAGGCAACCTCGCCCGCCTTGAAGGCCGCGAGCAGGAGGCCATCGCACACCTCAACAACGCCCTCCAAAAGACCCAGAACGTTGCCCCCATCTGGAGTAGTCTTGGCAACGTGCTCGCCCAGGGCGGCCACACCACCGAGGCCACGCAGGCCTTCCGCAAGGCCCTCGAAATTAACGGCGACGACCAGCCCGCTCTGGAGGGCCTCGTGCGCTTGCGCGAGCTCGTGCGCCTCATGCGCCAGACCGAGGACGGCCAGCCCGACCCCAAATCCGTCGGCTACGTCGACATGGATACCTTCCGCCAGATGGTTTCCGGCCAGATCGAAGACCTCGCCGCCGATCCCGACCAACTCCTGGCCCTCGCCGACCAGCTCATGCGCGACGGCCTCCTGCTGGACGTCATCACCACCGCCCTGGAAAAAGCGCGCGACGTCCGCCCAGACCACGCCCCAACGCTCTTGAAGCTTGCCACGGCCTACCGGGCCGCCCAGCGCCACGACGAGGTCCTCAAAACCATCCTTCGCTACACCGAACTTGAGCCTAACGAGGCCAGCGGCTTTATGCACCTTGCCCAGGCGTACAACGCCGTGGGTGAACACGAAAAAGAGAAAACCGCCCTCGAGGAAGTCCTCAAACGCGACCCCAACTTCCACGCCGCCATCGGCATCTACTTCGAACTCACCCAGGGCGAACACGACCCCGCCAAGGAGGAATCCCTCTCCGTATGGGCCAAACAGGACGGCTCCTGGATGGGCCACCTCATCGCCAGTTCCATCGCACGCACGCGAGACGACGCCCCGGCCGCCCTGCGCCACGCCGACGCCGCTTACGCGCTCGCTCCCGAGCAGGAGGAAGTCCTCCTCCACCTCTCCGCCGTTCTGGGCGAATCCCGCGAACTGGCCCGCCTCACCACCCAGATCCGGCCCGCCATTGAAAGCCGCCAGTACAGTGTCCGGCTCGACTGGAACTTCGCACAAACGTTGTTCCAGCACGGCTTCAAGGACGAAGCCGGCGGCGTCCTGCGCCGGGCTCTTGCCCTGGAAAACGCCCCGGACGAATTCAAAACCATGGCCGCCGCCACGCTCGAAAACTGGGCCGGCCTGCTCACCGGCTGCGGCGTCTCCCTCCAACTGCGGCAGGGCAGCCATCTGACCCGCCCCATTTTGATCACACTCGCCGACGGCGATGGCGGCATCGTCATTGGTGCCGGACGCAGCCTCCCCGCCGAGGGCACTTTCCCCTGGAAGGCCCCGCAGGAAGGCGCCACACAGGTACTCCTGCAACAGGGTGAAGCCGGCGGCAGCGAGACGCCCCTCGACCTCGGCTCCTTCATGGTGGGCAACGCACAGCCAGGCACGCCCGTCGATTGCCACGTGAGCGTCACCGCCGAAGGCGACCTGCAATTCCGCGCCGCTCAAAACGGTAACCGCCTTCCTGTGGCATGGCGCCCGCCGCAGGCGCTCGAACCCGCGACCGCGTAAAGAAGGCGCCACCGCCAGGCCTTTAAAAGCAAAAGCCCCGGAGTCAGGGCAAAGAGAACGCCCGCTCCGGGGTTTTCTTTTTGCACATCCACCCCCAAAGCCACTATTCCCCTTCCTCATGACCACCCAAAAACTCAGCACCCTCGCCTTTATCCTGTGCGGCTCCATCGCCCCGCTGTGCGCCCAGACGCCGGCCGCCGCTCCCGCGCCTTCCGCCTTCCTGGCCATCGCGCCGCGTGTCGAACTCAAGGATGGCGACTCCTTCGTTTTCCTCGGCGACTCCATCACCCACCAGTGCCTGTACACGCAATACGTGGAGGATTTCTTCTACACACGGTATCCGGACCGCCGCATTCATTTTCACAACGCCGGAGTGGGCGGTGATGTCGCGCAGAACGCCCTCGACCGCTTCGACGAAGACGTGGCGGCCTACAAACCCAAGGTCGTCACCATCCTTTTGGGAATGAACGATGGCGGTTACAAGGGTTTTGATCAGACCACCTTCGACCGTTACCAGGCCGGCATGACCACCGTGCTGGACAAAATTAAGGAGATCGGCGCCGCCGCCGTCCCCATGACCCCCACCATGCACGACGCCCGCGCCGCGCGCCTGCGCAACAAAGCGATGGAACCCCGCGACACCTACTACAACGGCGTGTTGTCCCTCTATGGAGCGTGGCTGCGCGAAATGGCGCAACAGCGCGGCCTCGGTTTTGTCGACATGTACGGCCCCCTCAACCAGCTCACGCTGGAGCAGCGCCGCACCAACCCCGATTGGACCATGATCGCCGACGCCGTCCATCCCGGAGCCGCCGGGCAATTCGTCATGGCCAACGCCCTGCTCTCCGACATGGCCGTCAAATCCCAGGTCTCTGGCATCACCATCTCCAAAAAGGACGGCAAATGGATCTCCACAGCCTCCAACGCCAAAGTGACGGAACTCGCCGGCGGCGAGACCGTTTCCTTCACCGCGCATGAAAACGCCCTTCCCTGGGTCGTCCCCGCCGAAGCTGCCGAGGGTTACAAACTCACCAGCGCGGGCCACCGCATGAGCAACGAAAAGGTGACGGTCCGCAACTTGGCGCCCGGCACCTACGAAATGCGCATCGACGGCACGCCCATTGGCAAGTGGAACGACGGCCAGTTGGCGTTCGGGGTGGAGATCGAGGCCAACGAAGCCGCGCCCCAGTACCAGCAGGCCCTCAAGGTGGCAGAGCTCAACCAGCGCCGCAACAAGGAGGCCTATGCAGGCATCCGCGGCGAATACGCCAAGTTGAAGGGTGTCCGCAACAAGATGAACAAGGCGGTCGGCACCCCTGAGGAAGCCGCCGCCAAAACCGAATTCACGTCCTATCACACCGCGATGAAGGACCGGGTCAAAACCCTGCTCGACGCGGCCCGCGCCATGGAGGACGAGATCTACAAAATCAACAAACCCGTGCCGCATCGGTACGAGTTGGTGTTGGTGGCAGCGCAGCCCGCCAAGTAAAGTTCTCAACTTCAGATGATTCGCTGCGTCAATAGCGGCGGACAACGAAAGCGGCGGTGCGGCTCAGTCCGTGCCGCCGCTTTCTTTTGGGACACTCGGGTTAGCCGCCCCAGAGGCCATTCACCGGGGGGGTGATGGCGCCGCGGTATTCCAAATCGAGGCCCCAAGGAATCCAAAGATGAAAGCGGAATTTCTGCAGCGCTGCTATTTTTGGGAGCTCTGAAAATCTAGGGTTGCCGAAGGGTGCGACGCTGCTGTAATTTAATCATCTCGTCGAGAGTTGGACGCTGAAATCGAAAGATAAGCTGTAGTCCTTAATTTTCTTCGTAAACACAAGCCGAAGTGGCGGAATGGCAGACGCGCTAGACTCAAAATCTGGTATCCGTAAGGGTGTGTGGGTTCGAGTCCCACCTTCGGCACTGTTCTCTCAGCGAGAGGGAGTTAGGCAATCAGGTTGCCTTGGGGCCTTGCAGGGCAAAGTCATAATCAAAGTCATAAATCGGCACTGACTTTTCAGATGTCCAGTTGACGATGATCGCCAGCGTCAGGCCAAGCGAGTGTTGAAGGTGGAGCCGGACTTTGAGAAGCTTTCCAGTGGGCAGGTGGAGAAAAAACTCTGCGATACCCAAACCTGTCAGAATAAAATTTGAGCGGCCCATTGCCATCCACACAGGCTTTAGCCTGAGCGTAAAACCGTTTACGGTAATGGTGTGCGGAACTTGGTGCGAGCTACCGCCTAGGAGGTGTATTCATCATCGGGAACACTTCGATATGAAACCTTTTCTCGCCATCGTCAGTTTGTTCTCCCTGTCGCTACACGCTTCTGCGCAGGCCGACGAAGCACAGTTCCCCGTCACGTCGAACCTTCAGGTCGCTACCTCTGATGAAGAGGACTTGATCTTGGGATTCAGGGGGAAATCGAAATACCAAATCGTGGTCCCTGACCTGTTGCCGAATGAAGCGGCAGCGGCTTCGGTTGGGCGGGCGGCGGAGCTTTTGCAGGCGGCGTTCAGCGCGAATGGGATCAAGCTGGAGGTAAAGAAGGAGTCGGAGGCGGAGGCGGCGCGACCTGGGTTTTACTTGGGGGCGACGAAGTTTGCAGCGGCAAGTGGGGTGGATGCGACAAGCCTGAGCGGATGGAGCTATGTCCACCGGGTCGTGGGTCGTCATGTAGTCATTATCGGCAATGACGCGCCGGATACGCTGGCAGGCAAACGTAGTCAGTCCAAGGAGCAACCGCTGCCCTTTGAGGGAACGGT
Source organism: Chthoniobacteraceae bacterium (assembly GCA_947479475.1). GTDB lineage: Bacteria > Verrucomicrobiota > Verrucomicrobiia > Chthoniobacterales > Chthoniobacteraceae > Chth-196. The sequence continues at coordinate 7,249 of CANJZW010000035.1, read as the reverse complement.
GTTCGGCACGGCGGAGTTTTTATATCGGTTTGTGGGCGCGCGCTTCCTTTCTCCCGGCCCAAGCGGCACGACCTTCCTGCCGCTCTCGATCATCCATGTACCACGGGACTTGAATACAAAGGGCAGCCCGCACTTTGTAGAGCACGACATCCGTAATTCCACCGATCTGTTCTACACGGCGAATCACTGCCGTCGCTTCACGCGCATCTGGTCGCTCTATGGGCATCAACATCCGTCGGCTGTGCCGATCAAGGAGTATGGGACGTCGCATCCCGAGTATTTTATTCTCACGGGCAACGTGCGCCAGCCTAAGGTGAATTCCGAAGAAGGCCAGCTTTGTCTGTCGAATCCAGAAGTGCGTGAACTCATTTACAAGCATGTGTTGGCGCGCTGCGACGAGGGCTTTGATGTCATTGAAATCGGTCAGGCCGATGGCTATCGACCCTGCCAGTGTCAGGAATGCGCCGCTCTTTATGGCGTCAAAGTGACGACGACTCCAGCTGATGGCATCGCCTTTCACAATGACCGCGCGTGGGGCGAGAAGCTTTGGATCATGCATCGCGACATGGCGCTGCGTCTCATGAAGGATCGGCCTGGCAAGAAGCTCATGATGGCCTCCTACAGCCCGACGGTCCGGCCGCCGCAGACGTTCACTGAGTTCCCTGAAAACACCGTCATCGAGATGATGGACTCCAGCGCCGCGTCCTTCGACGCATGGAAGGGAATTAAAGTTCCCGGGGGCTACTCTGCCTATCTCTATAACTGGGGTAACTTCCATCTCGTGGGGCTGACGCCGCTGAACACCATCAGCAAGATCGCGGAACAAAACCGGCTGCTGGTCGCAAACAACGTCCACATGGTGCAGGTCAATGGCAGCCCAATGAGCGGACAATGGGGACTCGAAGGTCCGAACATTTATGCTTATGTGCGGCTCGGCATTGATCCCTTTTCAAAGACGGGGGACGAGCTGTTCAACGAATACTTGCAGGCAGCGTTTCGGGAAACCGAGCACCCGATGCGTCGCTTCTTCCTGAACCTCCAGAAGCGTGCGGAACTCTGGGGAGTGATTGCGTTGTATGCCTATCAATCGGGACGCGATCCCCTCTTTGCCTTGGGCACGCTCTACCCTCCGGACATCGTAAACTCGTTGGAGGAAAATTTGAGCAACGCAGAAAAAAACGCCGTTCTCCCCGATGTGAAGGGGCGTCTGGACATTGTGCGCTATGAGTTTGATTTCCTAAAACACCTCGCGCTGGTGATCCATTCCTACCGCAATCATCAGGCGATGAATGATGCGTATTCGCTCAACCAACTGCTCGATGCCGTGGACGCTCGAAACGCCTTTGTCGCGAAAGTCGTCAATGGCGACGACAAATATCCAAAGAAGAAGAATCCAGCCTACCCTTATCTCGACGAAACTGGCGTCAAATACGCCGGTCGTTATCTAGACCGCGCTCCGTTTAACTGGGACATCGCGAAGATGCGGGCCAATCCAGCGCAACTCTCGCAGCAAACCAAGTCGCTGGAGATCGCTAAAGTGTCCGGGCCATTGGCTCTGGACTCGCCGCTTTGGAAAAGCACCGACGAGCACACGCTCGGCCCCGTGGAAGCCTCCGCGCCACCCCTGCAAGCGCAGACGACCTTCCGCGTGCTGTGTGACGAGAGCCATCTTTATGTGCGCGTCAGCGGTGAGCAGCCTGAGGCAAGGATGAAGTTCGTGGCGCGTGGACACGACGCCGAATTATGGCTTCAGGAAAGCATCGTCGTAAATGTTTCACCCTTAGGGGACCGCAGCCGCTACTTCTACTTTGCGTATGAACCCGAACCGACATCCTTCAATGAAGCCGAACACGGTTTTATTACGGATTTTCTACACCCCCGCTACGGCTGGAATGACGAAAGTTGGAATGGCAACTGGACCTTCGAGACCAAGCTGCTGCCCGACAAAAACCGCTGGGAATCGATGGCGGTGATCCCCTTTGAAACCCTCCGCGTGACAGCGCCTAAGAAGGGCGACATGTGGTTTCTCAATGTCGGACGCGTTCACTTCATCGACGGTGCGGACAAGAAGGACCAACGGGAAAACTCCGTGTGGACTGGCAAACTAAACCCGTCTCGCATTCCCGGTGATGCATCCTTCGGCAAAGCAACTTTCAAATAAGCGCTCCCAGATGAACCGCATCGCCACCATCGCCACCATGGTGTTCCTCGCTCAGCTCGGAACAGCCTCGGCGCTCGACTACACGCAATTAAACGCGGTGAAGCTGCTGCGCTCCGAGAAGCGCTTCAATGAAGCCATTCAAAAACTCGAAGCCATGGCCGCTCACACCGCGGACGCTGACGAGAACTTTCACTACCTTGAAATCGCCATCGAGATCGCATCCGGTTCTTTGAAGAACGCGGATCGCGCCCTGGCACTCTCGGACAAAGTGAAGGACCCCGCGAGGCGTGACTATGCCAACCTCCGCGTGTTGGCAGACTTCAAGCGCAACGACGAAGCCCTCGCGCGAGTGCGTGACAAAAAGATCGACGAATGGCCTGCGCGATGTCGCGGCAGCGCCCATGGGATCCTCGCCGATATCTACCGCCTCCGCGGTGATGACGCTTCCGCACAAGAGCACCGCTTAAAAGCGATCACATCGCCCGGAGCGGAGGCCATCGTGCGGGGCAATGCAGCCACGGATGCAGCGCAGCTTTACCTAAAGCAAGGCGACACCCGCAAAGCCGAGGAAATGTTTCGCCAGGCGCTCGACATCTCTCCCGCCTATTATGCCTGGCGCAACACGAGCGTAATGGCACTGTCACGCCTGTTCATTCAGACTCAACGGCCGAAGGAAGCCGTGAAGCTGTTTGAAGGCATGGATTTCTCCAAGGTGGACAACACCAACGCCAGAGGCCAGCTCCTTGAAGCCTCCGCCCGTGCCCTCCTCGCCGCCGGCAAGAAAATCAAAGCTGTCGAGACCTTCGATACGCTGCTCCAAAGCGGCATTCCAGACCCATGGAAGGATCGCATCAACAAGGAACTTGATCAGATGGCCGAGGATTTCTAGCCAAGAAACACACCCTCACCCACCACCAAATACACTCCATGAAACGGACCCTCCAACTAATCGCCGCCCTACTAATCCCGCCACTCGCGGCGATCTACGCTGAAACGTCTTCCATCCAGATCACCGGCCGCACAGTCGTCTTCAGCCACACGAGCACCGACCCAAAGGACCCGGCGAATACTTCGGGATACAATCTAGGGCCGAGCATCGCGATGCTGCCGGATGGGAGGTTAATGACCGCGTGGTTTTCGTCGCCAGCGGAGGGCGCGGAATCGCAGCGCATCATGCAGGCATTTTCAATGGACCAAGGCCGCACCTGGGGCGCGGCGACTGTCTTGCAGGACATCGCGGGCAAGGCTGACTTTGATCCCATGCTGTTCATCGCAGGGAAGGAAACCTTCTTGTTCTTCTCCTTCTTTGATCCGCAGATCGACATCTATTTCCGCCGCAGCAGTGACTCGGCTAAGACCTGGACCGAGCCGGTAAAGATCAACCAACCCAATCACACGACACGCTCGAATGGCATTCAGTTGTCTACGGGCGAGCTGCTCGTGCCGCTGCACACACGAGGCACAAAGGCCGGAGGCGTGATGAAATCGCGCGATGGCGGCAAGACGTGGACGCGTTTCGGCGCGGTGGCCAATCCGGAAGGCCAGGGCGGCGAACCGACTATCGCCGAGACGAAGTCCGGCAAGATTCACATGATGCTGCGCACGAAGGACGGCCTGCTCTGGCGCTCCATCAGCGCCGACAAAGGGGAAACCTGGAGCGCGCCGGAGAAGACAGGTCTCACCTCCACATCAAGCGCCTCGCACTTGCTATGCACACGCGATGGCACGCTCGTTCTCACATACAACCCAGGTCCCACGCCACTGCGTTTTCCGTTGATCATGCGCACGTCCCACGACGAAGGCGTGACCTGGAGTGAGCCAACGCTGCTCGCGGATCGACCCGCAAAAGTTGGTGGTTGGTCTATCTGCTATCCCACACTGAGTGAACTCGCCGATGGCACGCTCATCGCCATTTGGGCGCAGATCAAAAGCGCAACCGGCGAGCTGTTTGGAGACATTCACTCAGCGCGAATCCGCATTGCCACACCCGTCAAGTAAACCGGAGTTGCCATTTAAACCACCCACCACCAACCCTCACTCCATGAAACTCAGTTCACTCCTACGCTACGCCAGCGTGCTCCTGTTGTTCGCGTTTTCGGCCTCAGCGGCCGATGACCGGGCAGCTGAACCCGTGATTCGCAAAGTGCCAGCTCTGGATGGCGGCGCCCACATCCTCTGTTCCGTCTATCCACCAAACCCCGTGCCCTCAGGCAAGGCAGGTCTCGTCATTCATTTCTACGGCACCGGTGGATCGAGCAAGCCGGGGACCTACAACATCGGACGGCCTCCTTATGATGACCTTCGCCGACTGCTGGCTGCTCGGGGATGTTGGCTGGTCGTGCCGACGCTGGGTCCGTTGCCTTGGATGAACGACGCTGCATGCAAGCAGGTAGACGCCGTTATCGCCGATATGGTCCAGCATGAGAACGTGGACCCGACTCGCGTGCATTTGTTTGGAACCAGTATGGGGGGCGGTAGCAGCCTCATTTACACCATGCGCCGACCGAATACGATCAAGTCACTCGTCGCCATCTTCCCAATGACCGACTTCACTCAGTGGCTGGAGGAAATGCCGCGCTACCGGCCAGGCGTTGAGGGCGCGCACGCAATCACGCCCAAGAATCGTGAGGCGGCACTGCGAGACATCTCCCCGATTCAGCATCCCGAGGCATTCAAGACCACGGCTATCTTCCTTCTGCACGGCGACAAAGACCCTATCGTGCCACTGCATCACAGCCGCGACTTCGCTGCTCTGCTCAGGAAGAAGGGTTGCGAGGTCACGTTGCGTGAAGTCGTCGGGGAAACTCACCGCGATGAGATCGCGCAGACCTTTCAACAGCAGCTCGCGGACTTTCTAACCCAGGAACAAAAGGCCCCCCCGCAATAGTTCCCCGCACCGCTTCCGAGATATCCTGCGATGCAAGGAACTCGATCAGAGGCCAGGCGATGTTTAGCCATGAAGCACGCCCTCACCCACCACCAAACATCCCCCATGAAACTCTGTTCACTCCTACGCTACGTCACCGCGCTCCTCGCCCCGCTCGGCCAACTCCACGCCGCCGAAGAACCCATCACCTGGCTTGTTCAATACGATGGGAAATCACTGCCGCAGGAGCAGGGATGGAAGGCTGTCGGCGAGCTTGCGAAGCAAGCTACGCTGGCGAATGGCGGGCTGCATCTCGTGGATGATTCGGCGACGGCTGATTGTGCTTTTCGCGCCACATGGAAGCCGCAACCTGGCACTGAGATTGTCGTCGAAACTACGGTGCGTGTGGAGTTCGTGACGGGGTCGGGAGGATCGGGCAAGTCCCTATGGCCCGCCCAGCAAGGCGCGCCGGTCGGCGTGCTCGTGTGCGACGGGCAGCATCAGGAAGGACTGCTTCTAGACCCCGAGCGTATAGGGAATTGGCACGATCGGGTGGCGTTGATCGATCCGAGCCCCGACTTTCACACCTATCGCCTCGTCATTCGCGGCAATGACATGAGCATTTCCGTGGATGGCGTGGAAAAGATCCGTGGCGAAGGTGCTTTTTGGAAAACCGCCAAAGATGGCGAAGCCTATGTGCAGTTCGGCTCCACTTCGCCCGGATTAAAAGGGGGAGCGTTTTGGCAGTCGTTTAGGCTCGGCGTACGCAAGGCCCAGGCCCCCCCACAGCCGAAGCTGCGCATCACAGTCAGTCAGCCGTGGGAAATCCCGCCGCCACCCGGTTGGGACACGCGCCCGCCGCCGCCGCGCGAACCGCAGCGCAACGTCGATCCCGAGATCGGCATCGCCGCTCCCGAAGCCAAGCCCGGCAAGCCCATTCCGCCCACTCGGCCCTATCTCTACGATGTCGGCCAGGGAGTCTTCATGATCAGCGTCGCCCAGGGACCCGACGCCTTGATGGAGCCGTATGGTGTACTGAAGTCCACCGATGCGGGCAAAACTTGGGTGCCGGTGAAGGACATGCAGTATAAAACGTTCGCCCCCCTGCCGATGACCCGCCTCCCCGATGGCACCATCATGGGAGTCTCCCGCTGGACCGCAAGATACGACCGCGAAAAAGGGGTCTTCATCGGGATAACCCACCGCTTCGACGAAAAGTCGGGAACCTTCACGATGACGGAGAACCTCATCCGGGCGCCTGGAAACGTCAGTCTGCTGAGTTTCGATCGCCACATCTTCAATGGCGCGGACGGACACCTGCTCGCAGTCGTTTACGGATCGGCCCCAATGATTATGCAATCGAAGGACCAGGGTCTGACCTGGACGCACTTTTCCACCCTCGCTGTCAGGCGGCAGGAACCGGCCGTGGAGCGCCTGTCCGATACGGAAATGACGGCGATCCTGCGCAACCGTTCGTTTCTGCCGCTCGAACAGATCTGGTCGCACGATGGCGGGAAGACCTGGGGTTCGCCGGTGACCCTGGAAGTGGGCAGCGTGGCCCCGGACATCGTGTTGATGAGCAACGGCGTGCTGGCCTGCAGCTACGGCCGCCCCGGTTCGAACCTCATGTTCAGCATCGACCACGGCAAAACCTGGATGCATCACACCGTCCTCACCGACTCCGGCGGCTTCAACTACACCGCCATCCGCGAAGTGAGCCCCGGCCGCCTGCTCTACATCCACGACGCGCCGAATCTCCGTGCGCTGTATGTCGATGTGGAGCGGATCAACCCATAAACGGATTTCCAATTCACCCGGAAACACACCCTTACCCACCACCAAACACACTCTATGAAACTCAGTTCACTCCTCCGCTACGCCACCGCGCTCGTGTCGCTCACCCTTATGTCCCCTTCCATCGCCCGCGCCGAGGGCGACGATGGCAAGTTACGCATCATCGTCTTCGGCGCGCACCCTGATGATGCTCAGTACACTTCCGGAGGCACAGCGGCGAAGTGGGTGAAGCTTGGTCATCGCGTGAAACTCGTGTCAGTGACCAATGGCGACATCGGCCACTGGCAGTCGGCGGGTGGTCCGCTGGCGCAGCGGCGGCTTGCGGAGGTGAAAAAGGCGGATGCCCTCATCGGCGCGGAGACGCAGGTGCTTGATATTCACGATGGCGAACTAATACCTTCGCTCGAAAATCGCCAGAAGATCATCCG
>CANJZW010000034.1 GCA_947479475.1 Chthoniobacteraceae bacterium | reverse complement strand
TGTAAATCTCATGGGACAGCAGCCACACAGAAAAAGAAAAAGACGGTCGTAAAAGTTGCAAATGCCTCTGTTCAGAATCCGCCTCCGTTACTCTGTACCATTCTTCTAAATCCCACGTTTTCGCCAGGCTGTGGGATGGCTGTGTAAATAAAACGTGAATCAATAAAAGCGGCGGAGCGCGTAAACTAGGCTCAAGCGTGCACTCTCGAAGACAGGATTGCACCAACCCAGTTCAGAATCTAGCGTGTTTAGAAACCATGGAATCTGACTACCCCGTTATTTTATTCTACAAATACGTGCCAATCGAGATGCCGGAACGGTTTGCCGTTGAACAACGCGGTCTCTGTTCGAATCTGGGCCTCAAGGGGAGACTTTTAATCGCCCACGAAGGAATCAATGGAACCTTTGCCGGGCCGCGGGAAGCCGTCCAAAAATACATGGCCACTCTCCACGAAGATCCCCGCTTTTCCGATGTCGAGTTTAAGATCAGCGCAGGAGGCCCCGACACCTTTCCTCGTCTGGCCATCAAGGTGCGGCCGGAAATCGTCACTTTGGCGGCCGGAATCCCCCTCACCGCCGACCGGGACAACCACCTCAGCCCCGCGGAATGGAAACGGATGCTGGAGGAAGAACCGGAGGCTGTCGTCGTCGATGTTCGCAACAACTACGAATCCGTGGCGGGCAAATTTGAGGGAGCAATTACTTGCGAGATTGATAATTTCCGGGACCTTCCTGCCTATTTGGAGCACTTGGCCGAATACAAGGACAAGACCGTCCTCATGTACTGCACCGGGGGAATTCGCTGTGAAAAAGCCTCGGCCCTTTTTCGGGCGAAGGGTTTTGACAAAGTCTTCCAGCTTCACGGAGGCATCGTCAATTATCAGAAGGCATACGGCAACGAACACTGGCTTGGGGAATGTTTTGTTTTTGATAAACGCATGACGGTCCGCGTGGATGAAGCGCTCACCCAAATCGGCACCTGCGCACATACCGGCCGGCAAACCAGCCGTTTCGTCAACTGCCTCCACGACCTCTGCCACCGCTTGTTTCTCCTCGCGGAAGAGACCGAAAAGGAAAACCCGGAAACCGTGCTTTGTCCGGAATGCCTTTCCCACGGGCTCACACGGTTGACCGCTGATTACAAAGGAAGTCCGGCCCGGGCGGTTGTCTCTGCATAAGCCAGTCATTTCGCGTGATAATACCTTGGAATCGGCTGGCGAACGCCGCAATGAGAACATCTGCCACGGGTCTTTTCGGGTTCTGGACGGCTCTGCGCCGCACTTGAGGATCGTTCCACAGGCGGTGCGCCAGTTCCGTATCAGCGGTGGTCCATGACTCGGAAGTCGAAATGGGGACGACTTGGAAGAAGGCGCCAGCGCCCCGTGAATCGCCCCCGGACGCAGGGCCAACCTCGACAAACGTGACGGGACAGACACACAAACCGTCGGCGAGATATTGCCGGAGACACGAGAGAGACGCCGCGCGTCATGCCGAGTTGGCAACGACCAAGTCCAATACCACCGAGGGATCGACCACCCAGGCCATTTAGTCGCGCTCACCCTCCCGCAGGTCTCGCAATGCTTTATCCGCCGTTGTCCAAGAAGAAGGCGGCAGCTTCTGTCTTGCGGCATCAATGCGCTCGCTGAACTCCGCGAGCGTCGGCATTTGTTCCGGAGCGTTGGTCTGGTCCGTCAGCGCCGCGCGTACCCGCTGCCTCTTGGCAAATCGACTCAGCAAGCCGGCAATGATGCCAGCAATGTCGTCGCCGACACGGATGGTCGTATTGATCATGCTCATGCATGCTACTTTCCCGCCTCTACCCGTTTTGACACCTTCATCCCCTCATCGATCCAGAACCTCACTACCGCACGCATCCACGTGATCACTGACTCCAGTCCGCCGCCTCCCCGATTGCGCTCCCTGTGCTATAGCCCCGTGGTTTCCTCCGATTTGCCCCCGCTGCTGCAGCAACGCCCAACCTCAGGAGCCGCTCCCCTGCGTATCCCTGAGCGGATTCTACCGCGTAATTCACCCACCCCGGGGCGCCGACAAAATCGCCCCGAGGCGCGCGATGCAGCAAAGCGAGTTGGCGTCGCGGATCTCCCCGGAGAGCACCATCTGCTGGAGCTCATTCCACGAAAACACGCGCACCTCGATAATCGCCTCGTTGGGATCCAGATGCATCCCACCCGCGGCTGGCACCGCGCCCTTCACCCAAAGCTGGTAGCAGTGCTCGTCGGTAAAACCCGGGCTGGAAAGAAAGTGGTGCATGGAGACAACCTCCGCCAGCGGACCAGCTGCATAGCCGGCTTCCTCCTCGAGTTCGCGCAGGCCGGTGTCCACGATGGTTTGCCACTCGTGCACCCCCGACTGGTCGATCTGCCCCGCAGGAAATTCCCACAACGTCGCGCGCACGGGAACACGCTCCTGGCGCACCAGAACGAAGCCGCCCTCGGGAGTTTGTGCCGCAACTACCACTCCGGCCTTGCGGTGGCATACCGTCCATTGAAAGAGCTCCGGGCGCGTCGGGGAGGACAGGTGCACCTGATCCACTTCGAGGTACTGGTGTACAAAAAGTGAGTCGCGCCGCTGGATCACCCAGCCCTCGTCGCCCTTGATGAATTCGTGGAAGGTCATCGCAATCGCTCTGGAGTGAGCCTAACCGAGCAGCCCCTTCCAGCGTGCTAGTTCGGCAGCCACGTTTCCGGGCGCCGGCGCACCAATGGCCTTGCGGGCCTCCATGGAACGACGCACCTGCAGAATCTCGTGGACGGTGTCCTCAAAAAGCGGAGAAAGCGCCTTGTATTCACTCACAGGCAACAGATCCAGCCCACAGCCCAGTTCCGAACACCGCGCCACGGCCCGCCCGATCACCTCGTGCGCCTTGCGAAAAGGCAACCCACGATTAACCAGGTAGTCGGCGAGGTCCGTCGCCAGAAGATTGGGGTCGCCCACCGCCTCCGCACAACGCACCTGATCGACCTTGGCCTCGCGCAGCATGGGCGCGAAAACTCCAAGCGCCGCTTTCACCGTGTCCACCGAGTCAAAAATGGCCTCCTTGTCCTCTTGCATATCGCGGTTGTAGGTCATCGGAAGGCCTTTCATCAGCGTCAACAGGGACATCAAGTTCCCGTAGACCCGCCCGGTTTTTCCCCGGGTGAGTTCGGCGACATCGGGGTTTTTCTTCTGCGGCATTAGGGAGGAGCCCGTGGTGAACGCGTCCGAAAGAACGATGAAATGAAATTCGCTGGAGGCCCAGAGGATGACGTCCTCGCTCAGACGAGAGAGATGCATGGCTATCAAGGCCAGACCCGAGAGCAGTTCGAGTGCAAAATCGCGGTCGCTCACGGCGTCCATGGAATTGCGGGTCAGGGCGGGGAACCCAAGAAGGTCGGCGACGAGCTGGCGGTCCAGAAGGATTGTGGACCCGGCGATTGCGCCGGAGCCCAGGGGCATGACGTTGATCCGCTTGCGGCCGTCGGCGAGCCGTTCACGGTCGCGCTGGAGCATTTCCACGTAGGCGAGCAGGTGGTGGGCGAAATACACAGGCTGGGCCCGCTGCAGATGGGTGTAGCCGGGAATAATGACCTCCGCATTAGCCGCCCCCAGTTCCACAAGGGCAGACTGCAGCCCGGCCAAAAGTCCGTCCAGAGCGTCGCATTCCGAGCGGAGGTAAAGTCGAATATCCAGAGCCACTTGATCGTTCCGACTGCGCGCTGTGTGCAGTTTTGCGCCGGGATCCCCGATGCGGCGGGTCAGCTCCGCCTCGATGTTCATGTGGATGTCTTCCAGCTCGGTACGGAAGGTAAAGGCGCCCTTTTCGATTTCAGCACCGATGGCCAGCAGTCCATCCACGATGGCTTTGCGTTCCTCCCCAGTGAGAAGGCCGGCTTTTTCAAGCGCGGCGGAATGCGCGATGGACCCCTCGATATCATGGGGCCAAAGGCGCCAATCGTACGAGATGGACTCTGAGTAAGTTTGCAAAAGCGCAGCGGTTTGCTGCTGAAAACGGCCTTTCCACATAATCTAAAACAATAAGATGAAGGCATAAGCCCTAAGAGAAATCTCTCTGCACAGAAAGGGAAAAGCCCCCCGACCTTCAGGCGCCTCCCAAGTTTCACCCGTTTTTCCGAAATTTTGACCCCTCATTAAACACCCGCCTCCCGCGTTGCCTCCGCTTGCGAGGCTCCAAATTGCACTTTAGTCTACACCGCATGTCCGAAGAATCCGTTCCCGCTCCCTCTGGGGCACGGTTGTCTTCTTTTTCAAAACGCCCGTTCAAGACCGCGGCCTTTATTTTGCTCGGCCTGGCGCTGTTACTGCACCGCCCGCTCCTGAATACGGCAATCGAAGGGCTCCTTCGAAGTCTGGCGGCCAAGCAGGGGCTCACGCTAAGCCTCAGGGTTTCGGGAAATCCGTTCCGCCAATGGACCCTGGAACAACTCCGGCTCAAGCCGGCAGCGTCCCCCCACCCCAACATCGACTTTATTCGGATTCAACACGCGAAGGTAATCTACAATCCAATTGCCCTCTTATTTCGCGGTCCGAAACACTGCGTCACCTCCCTCTCGGCCGACGGAGTCCGTCTGGTGTGCCACACGAGCGCACCCAGCGGGTTGAAATCGGCCTCAGGCGTGATCTCCTTTCTTTCTGGCTTGATGGCGTTCCCCGCCGTGGCCCCGGACTCCATCGCCCTCAGCCATGTCGATATCGAGGTTTCCTCGCAGGGCGCCAACCTCTTTTTGCTCAAAGACGGCGCGCTGACGGCTGATCCCGAAAAGCAGGGACGCCTCAGCGTCGGACGGCTCCAGAGCGCCGACCGGCCCGCCCTCCACGAACTGGAGGCAAAAACGACCTACTACCAGCGCCACTTCGTCCTTCAAGACCTCAGTCTGAGCCCCGCCCTCGGCATCAAAGAACTGCATCTGGGCCCCGCTGCGAGCGGAAGGGCTTATACAGAACTGACCTTCGAGGCTTACTCTGGGGAGGGGATTCTCAGGGGGGGGATACACTCCAACCGCCGCTCGGGGCCGTGGACAGCCTCTTTGGAAGCCGTGAATTTCTCGGGCGCGGCCGCGAGCGAATTTCTGGAGTTCGCACCTGGAACCCTCCCGGAAAAACTCGCGGGCAAGGTGCAGTTTGAAGGAACGCCAACCCGCCCGCATACTTGGAAGGGCACCCTGAACGGCTCCTGGCAAATGCCTCTTTCAAAGGGGCAGCCGGCTGATTTCCGGGCGGATGTATCCCTCTCAGGAGGAGAACTCACGGTCGGTTCCCTGGAGGTGAAGACGCCTTTTACGGAGCTTTCAGCCAAGGGAGCCATTCACCTGCCTGAAAACGAGTTCGCCCTCCAAACCTGCTCCGGAGATCTTTCAGTGGACGCTTCCAGCACCAACCTGGCGGAGTGGCTGCCCGCGGGAGAGCACCTCGCGCCCCGTGCGCAAGCAACGGCCAGCGCCAAAATCCACCTCAGTAGGGGCGTGGCTCAGGTGGAATTCAAGGGGGACACCCGAGAGATCATTTCCTCCGCGTGGAAGGCCGGCGGCCTGCATGCCGAGGGGACCCTGGCCGCCCCCGTGACTCCACCCTTCGCACTCAAAAACATGGCGGGCAATGCTCTGGTTTCCATCAAGAAACCGGCGCTCGAAACACCCGAGCTCCAGTTTTCGCTGGAAGAAGCGCTCAGCGCCGTTTCGGTTTCAGAGGGCACGCTCCGTTTTTGGAATATCCAACTTAGAGACGCAAACAACGCCATCACGGGCGAGGTCGCCCTCCCGCTATCCGCGGAAGCCACTCCGGCAGAGGCTCGCCTCGAATTCCATCTTCAAAATATCGCCGGCGCTTCCCTTTCGCTCCACGGGCAACGTCTTATCGGCAGTTTACACGGAAGCCTTCAGGGAGGAATCGCACAGGGGCTGCCCCACGGCGCGTGCAACGTCTCCGGAACCGGACTGGGCTGGGGAGCCTTTACGCTGAGCGAAATGCGCCTCAAGGCAGAAAGCACCGCGGGCATCATCCAAATTCAGGAACTGGCCCTCGCTTGGAGCCCGCAGGAGTGGATCCGCGCCAACGGAAAAATATCCACCACAGCCCCCTACCCTTACGAAGTGGACGCGGCCGCCCAACTGCCCAAAATGGAAAGAGCCGCCCCGCTTTTTAAACAAATGAAATGGGGCAAGCAGTGCAGCGGAGCCCTCGAGGGAAGATTGAAGGGCTCGGGGGAGATCCAAACCCTCACGGGAACCGGCGAGTGGAGTCTCATTCTAAAAGACGCCCGCTGGGACGGCATACACCTCAACTCTCTAGCCTGCGCTGGAATCTATCGCCCCGGCCAGTTTCTCGTAGAGCCGCTGCGAATCACCACGCCCGAGACAAAATTTGCAGCTCGGGTCGAATGGAGAGAAGACACGCTGAGAGTCGAAAACATCGCGCTCGAACAATGGGGCACGCCGACCCTTTCCGGCTACCTCCTCCTCCCGCTTACCCGCGATGAAACCGGGACACACTGGGTGAAAGGCGCCCGTCTGGCGGGACAACTGCGGGCTGAGAAACTGGACATCGCCAACCTCTACGCGGGCGCGGGAAAACCAGCCGATCTGTCCGGCACCGTGCAATTCTCACTAGCGATTTCTGGTACGGCCGAAGCCCCCTCGGCCGCCTTCAACTTGAGAGCCACAAACCTACGGGCAAAAGCAGCGCCGCGTTTTGGGCCCATGGAAGTCGAACTTAAAGGCGGGTACTCCGACGTTTCCCTCAGTGTGGAGGGGAAAATTCTCTCACCCCTGAACGCCCCGATACTGGTGGCGGCGCAAATCCCATTGAATCTCAATGCCCTTGTTTTCGAGCCCGTCGCACTGGGGGCTTTGCCCGTGAACGTCCATGTACAAACCACGGGCGCTTCACTCAAACCTTTGGGAGATTTGTGGTCGGGGCTGCGCCAAATCAGCGGAACCGCCTCCCTGGACGCCACCCTCAAAGGGTCTTTTGAAAACCCAAAGTGGATGGCCAAACTCCGGGCAGATTGCCCGGTGATCCACTTCGCCAGCGACCGCGCGCCAGCCATCAACGACCTCCACGCCACGGCTGAATTTGACGGAACCCACCTGCACATTAACAGCCTCAGGGCCGACCTCGGCGGCGGCTCCCTGGACATCCAAGGCGCCGCCACTTTTGACTCCCCTGACAACCCCACCCTCAACTTCACCGCTAAAGCCCGGGAGATCCTCGCCGTCCGAAACCGGGATATTTCTATACGCCTCAACGGCGATCTGTTCTTGCGCGGCCCCTGGAAACGCGCCCTCATTGGAGGAAGCGCCGCCGCCGTCAAAAGCCGCGTGCAGCGCGACATTGAGGTGCTGCCCCTGACCTCTCTTTTACCAACCGCCGCCAAAGAACAGCGCTCCGCAGGCAAGCCCTGGTTCACCTTCACTCGCGCCCCCTTTTCAGACTGGAGATTTGACGTCTCTCTCTCAACCACGCCGGGCGACCCAATCGTCCTTCGCGGCAACCGCCTCAAGGGAACCGCCGATGCCGAACTCAAGCTGGAAGGGAGCGGTGCCGCCCCCACCCTCCACGGAGCCTACCGCACAAGCGACCTCGTGGCCTCCCTCCCCTTCGCTCGCATTGAAATGTCCCAGGGCCGGGTTTGGTACACGCGCGACCGCCCCTTTCTACCCCAAATCGATTTCAGCGCTGAAACCGAAGTCCGCAACCACCGCATTCGCCTCTACCTAGCCGGCCCCGCCGATGCCCCTCAAGTCTCCATTCACAGCGAGCCGCCCCTCGGTGAAAACGATTTGCTCACCCTTTTAACCACCGGAGCCCTTCCCGCCGACGCCACCGAAAACTCGCAGGCGCTCGCCAGCCGGGCGGCCACCGTTCTATTTCAGGAATTCTCTGACAAAGTCTTCAAACCCAGTTTCGGCAAGGAGCGTTTTTCCGCCCTACAACGCTTTAGCCTGGATCTCAGCGCCCTCAATAGTCGGACCGGCCATCAGGAAACCCGGCTAACTTACAGGCTTACCGATAAACTTTTTCTCATTAGTGAAATTGGCGCGGACGGTGACTTTGCCGGCCGCTTCAGATATGTCCTTCGTTTCCGCTAGCCATGCGCAGACTCCTGAAGCCCCAAAAACTCATCCCCCTAATGCTCGGGACTCTGGCTTTTGCGGCTGTCGAACCAAGGCTCCAAGCCGCTTTTTGGGAGTTGTGGCAGCATAAAAAAGACACGCCCTCCCGCCCCGCTCCGCCTGGTGCAAACATCAAAGTGCTCTACCGCGGCGTCTCCGCTTTTTCCGAACACCAGCTACGGGCGGCCATCGAGGAACAGTTAGGACGTATTCACTCCGAGGGCTTGTCTCGGCCTAATGCCGATGACGCCGCCTACTACACCGCCGTATTCTACCATCAAAATGGATACGCCGCGGCCGAAGTCCTCTGGAAGATCGAGGGCGACACCCTCCGTCTCGACGTCCAGGAAGGCCAACTTGCCCATCTCCAGGCCACCAGCATCGAAGGCAACCTCTCGCTCCCTTCTCCCAGACTCCTCTCCCTGCTCACCAGCGTCACTAGCGAGCGCCTGCGCCTCCCGGAAACCAGAATCCCGTTCGTTCTTGATGAACTTAAAATGGGCGCCAGCCGGATCCTAGACCTCTACCAGGCGGAAGGGTTTCTCGATGCCCAGGTAAACATCCCAGAAGTTCTATTCTCCCCCGACGGCTCCAGCGTCACCGCCCACGTCGCCATCGTTGAGGGCAGCCGCTACCGCTTTGGCGCCCTCCGGTTTCGGGGCGATCTTGCCTATGCGGAGGACGCACTTCTGAAGGAACTCGCCCCACTCCTTGCCAAGCCCTACACGCCACCACGCGTCATCGCTATCGAAAACACCCTGCAGCGGTTCTACGCCAAAAGGGCCCATTTTGAAGCCAAGGTCGAAGTCCTCCCCCTCCCCCTGCTCCCAGGGCGCGAGGCAAAAGTCCCGCTTGAAATCAAGGTCACCCCGGGCCCTGTTTACCGCTTCCACGGCGTCGCCACGGAAGGCATCGTTCAAGTGCGGGAAAAATGGCTCCGAAACCGTCTTTCCGCTCTGGAAAACATCCCTTTTGAGCCAGACCTCCTCGAACATAAACAACAGGATCTCCTCGCCTCGGGCCTCTTTGATTCTCTTAAAATCACCCCCGTCCCGCAGCCCGACCACTCCCTGCTCCTCCTCGTCCAAGCCAAAGAAGCCAAAGCCCGGGAACTGGGACTTTCCCTCGGGTATGGCTCCTATGAGGGGGCCACAGGAGGCGTCCGACTCGCAAACCGAAACCTTTTGGGGCAAGGCATTTTGGGGAGTGTCGAAATCAATGTTTCCCAGCGCTCCCTCGCCCTGGAAACCACCCTCTCCGACCCCTGGCTCTTTGAGACCCGCACCGAATTCGTCACACGCGCATTCATCCGCAGTCGAGTCGAACTCGGATACGAAAAACGAGACGCCGGCGCGCGCGCTGAACTCTCCCGCCGCCTGCTGCCACCACTCAGGGCGGCTGTTTTTGGACAAATCCGCACCGTTGAAATCACCAATTCAGAAATACCAGCCTTCGATCTGGGCCAGACCGCCTATCAGGTCGGCAGCTTTGGAACATCCGTAACCTGGGATAAACGCGACAACGCATTCAACCCGAGCACGGGCTGGATCGCTTCCCTTCTCGCCGATACCAACACCCTGAGCCAAGGCTCCACCTTCGCCCGCACCAGCGGACGCCTCGCCTGGCACTACCCGCTTCCCGCTCGTGTCCGCTTCGCCACCAGCGCCCGGTTCGGACTCCTTTCTCAACGGAGCGCCGTCCCCATCGACGAACGCTACTTCCTGGGGGGCTCCACCACCGTGCGCAGCTTTAACGAACGCGAACTCGGCACCACCGCCTCCCATGGCTTCCCCACAGGCGGGTCCGCCTACAGCCTAGTCAATGCGGAAACAGACTTTCCCCTCTGGCAAAACCTGCGCGGCGCCGTGTTTTTTGATGCAGGCAGCCTCTCTCCCAAGGGGAGCGAAATCCCAACCTCCAACTTCCGCTACGCCACGGGTGCGGGGGTGCGTTACACCCTCCCTGTCGGGATGGTCAGGATGGACGTCGGGGTGAACCCAGACCGCCGCCCCAACGAACACTGGGGAGCGGCGCACCTGTCCTTCGGCTTTGCCTTCTAAAAGAGACAAAAAAACACCGCCTGCTTCCACTTTCGACTCGGAATTGAGCTCCGTCTGGCCGCCCCCACGCCACGGAGCGCATGGGAGCCAGCGATGAGTCCACGGTGAAGGTTGATTTCAGGATCAAGCCTAGGCATACTCGGCCGACTATGGGTAAAGAGGACGCAATTAAGACACAAGGAGTAGTAAAAGAAGTGCTTCCCGGCACCATGTTCCGGGTTCAGCTACAGAACGGCGCACTTGTGCTCGCCCACATTTCTGGGAAAATGCGCAAACACTTCATTCGCATCGTACCAGGAGACAATGTTGAGGTTGAGTTGTCTCCTTATGACTTAACCAAGGCCCGGATCACTTTCCGGGCTAAGTAATTTTTTTGAATTTTGTTACCCCCGCGCGACTCTTTATCTCCGTAGCAAGGGCTGAAGAAGTTTCCACTCTGTAACACTCAGTCCGCAAAGGCAGTTCGAACAAACCGCATAGGCGGTCCAAACAAACCGCATAGGCGGTTTAAACAACCAAACCGCACGGGCGGTTTAAACAAACCGCATAGGCGGTTTAGTCAACCAAACCCATTCAGTGATCCGGCCGTCCTAAGTGCCGCAACAAGCTGGGAAGCCAGCTTGGATATTAGGAAACGGGGCGACCCACCTTGGCTAAGTGAAAGCGGGTGGGGTGCAACGGGGCCGGGTTGGGAGGAGAGCACTGGCAGTGATGGGGGTGCTGAAAGCGCCGGGAATGCAAGAGCGGGCGGGTCGGAGGGTGTGGAGATTTCAAGCAAGCAAGTTCCAAAACAAACCACGACGTTCATTCAAACTATCAAAATCCAAGGAATACCATGAGCACTGAATCCAATCTCAAGATCGCTGATGAGTTGTCCCCCTCTCCGGCTGACCTCCACTCGGTGGTCAACCGCAACATGCAGGCCACCCGCGTCCACGCGGCCCAGGCAGCCGAAGAGCTCAAAAACGCCGTTGAAGCCAAGGGCAGGGAGCTTCTTCACGCCGCCGACGACAAGGCGGCCGTCCTGAAGCAGAAGGCTGAACACGCCTACTCCGACGCGAAACAAAAGGCGGAAGAGCTGCGTAAGGACACGGAAGTGTATGTCAAGGAACACCCCCTGACTTCCGTCTGCATCGCCCTGGGCGCCGGCTTTGTGCTCGGAATGCTGGCCCGGCGCTAAACCCTTCCAAGCCTGACGTCCCGCGACCAGGCGACAAAAACGCCGTAAAGCCTCAAAAACGCCGCCCCTCGCCGCAGCCCCGCTTGCGACCCCGTGAACGCATCCTCTCCACCGCTGGCAACTTTGGAAACCACGCCACCGATGCCCTCCGCCCTCCCAAGGGCCCTGCTGCATGAACACTGACACCACACCCAGAGACGCCAAGGACGAGGCCGCCCGGGACTCAAGGAGCGATGCCGCCCGGGACTCAAGGAGCGATGCCGCCCGGGACTCAAGGAGCGATGCCGCTCCAAGGGAGGGCGTGTTGCATCCGATCCGGGAGATGGCGCTCGCAGGCCTGAGCTACATGCGGGCCAGGATGGAGCTGGCGGGCATCGAGGGCAAGGAGGCCCTCACCCGCCTTGGCGGCGTCCTGCTGCTGGCTGCGATGGCCGTCACACTGACACTTGCGGGATACCTGCTGCTTTGCCTCGCTTTGGTTTTCGGAGCGGCCCGGCTCCTGAACAGCGAACACGCTTGGATTTGGATCGCGGCCCTCACTGGAGGGCTACACCTAGCGGCCGCTTGGGGCGTGCTGCTTGTGGCCAGGGGCTGGCTGCAAAAGCCCATGTTTGCATCTACACTTGAAGAATTCCGAAAGGACGACGCATGGTTGAAATCGACCGCCGCAAAGCCGCGCTGATCGCGGAACTGGAGATCTCCAGGGGGGAAATACGCAGCTCGATACGGGCCTGCGAGGACAGCCTTAACCTGCTTTCCCTCGTGCGCCGGAGCGTGCGCAGCAACCTGAAGTTCTGGCTTCCCGGAGCGGCGCTCGGGGGATGGGTGGCTTCCAAACTACTCACCGTGCGTCTGGGGCGAACACCCCGCCCGCGCGAGTCCTTTGAATCCAGAGTCGGCAGACCGAGTTCCGGCAGCTGGCTGGGCTCCCTACTGAAGGTGGGGTTCGACCTGATGCGCCCCACCCTACTGGAAATGGCCACGGAATGGCTCACTCGCAAGTATTCTGGTTATTCTGCCGTCCACCGCCCCTCGGGGGAGGGTCGAGCGACAGCTGAGGAAGAGAGGCAGGCGCACACCCGCAACGGCATCTTTTAGCCCTGAAAATGGAGGGCGGCGAGGCGATCGGGGCCGGCGGCTTTTTAGGCCGGCCTCATCGGGCGTAATGGCTGCGACAGGGCGTTTGCCGAGGGGGGCTTTTCCAGTTCGGAAACCCTCCCTTTTTTCGTCTTTTGTTTGAGACGTTCCCCCCTTTCCATTTCCCCTGACCCTCAGCTCCACCTCACCCCCCCAATGCACTGGCCCCAGAATTACGCCCCCCTCGGCAGTCCGACTCTTTCGACTCTGGCCGCATCCATCCCGATTGTTTTACTGCTGGGCTCCATCGCCATCCTGCACATCCGGATCCACTACTCTGCGCTGCTTGGCCTTTCTGCCGCGCTCTTATTGGCCGTGGGGGTGAACAAGATGCCGGCTGACGCCGCGGCGGCGGCGACCCTTTACGGGGCGGCCTTCGGACTTTTCCCGATTGGCTGGATTATTTTAAACGTCCTTTTCCTGTACAATCTGACGGTGGAGCGCGGCTTGTTTGAGGTCCTGCGTGCGAGCCTTGCGCGAGTCGCGCCAGACGCGCGGATCCAGCTTATTTTAATTGCGTTCGCTTTCGGCGCCTTCATCGAGGGCATGGCTGGGTTCGGGACGCCGGTCGCCATCACGGCCGCCATTCTCATCCAGCTCGGGTTCAAACCACTACACGCCTCGGGATTGTCGCTGATCGCCAATACGGCTCCGGTGGCCTTTGGCTCTCTGGGAATCCCGATCACCACCCTGGAGCAGGTCACGGGGTTGGACGTGCACTTGGTGTCTGCCATGGTAGGCAGGCAGTTGCCCTTCTTCTCGCTGATTGTTCCGTTCTGGATCGTTGCGGCCTTCGCCGGATGGCGGGCCATGCTCGGGGTCTGGCCCGCCGCACTCACCGCAGGCCTGGCCTTCGCAATTCCCCAATTTCTGGTCTCCAACTTCCATGGACCCTGGCTGGTCGACATCATTTCAGGCGCATGTTCCATTCTGGCCACAGTTCTGCTCCTTCGATTTTGGCAACCGCGAGAAGTCCTGCTTCTGGACGCGCCGGAAGGCGGACCCGACGCAGGCGCGAGCCGTGCGGGTGCAGGACTGGGCAAGGCCGAGGTTCTGAAAGCTTGGATGCCGTGGATCATTCTAACGGCCTTTATTCTGTGCTGGGGGATGCCTCAGACAAAAACGTTTCTTGACCAGATTGCCTCACCTAAATTTGCCGTTCCCTACTTGGATGGAGTCGTCCAAAGAATGCCGCCAGTCGCTCCGCCCAACACCCCGCCCGAGGCGGCTGTTTTTAAACTCAACTTCTTGTCCGCAACCGGGACTGGAATTTTTGCAGCGGCCTTGGTGGCCGGCTTTTTCATGGGGGTAGCCCCCGTGCAAATGCTCCGAACCTACGGGGGAACACTCTGGAAGACCCGCTATTCGCTGCTGACCATCGCGGCGATGCTGGCGCTAGGAAACGTCACGAAATTCTCCGGAACCGATGCCACGCTGGGGCTGGCACTCGCGCAGACCGGACACTTCTACCCGTTTTTCGGAACGCTTCTCGGCTGGCTCGGGGTGGCCCTTACGGGGTCTGACACCGCCTCAAACGTGCTGTTTGGTTCGCTGCAAAAAATCACCTCGCAGCAGCTTGGAATCAGTCCGATTTTGATGGGTGCCGCCAACAGTTCAGGGGGGGTGATGGCGAAGATGGTGGACGCCCAAAGCATTGTTGTGGCAAGCACGGCGACGGGTTGGTTTGGCCATGAGCACGCGATCCTGCGGTACGTCTTCTGGCACAGCATTACACTCGCGGTGCTCATGAGCGTTTTGGTTTATCTGCAGGCTTATATATTCCCCTTCAGCGGGATGGTGCCGCACTAGCCTTTGACCAGACAGAATGCTGTAGGTTAATCTTCTTTGGCTGCCCTATTCGTCTTACCCCTAGGAACATCGCCCAATGAACCCACGCCTTCGTACTCTGGCTTTGTCGCTCCTTTTTTGTGTTCCATCCGCCGCTCAGGCGGCAAACAAGCCCAACATTCTTTGGCTCATCGCCGAGGACATGGGGCCGTCGCTGAGTTGCTACGGAAACAAAGAGGTCTCCACGCCAAACATCGACCGCCTCGCTTCAGAAGGGGTGCGCTATACGCGCGCCTACACGACCGCCCCCGTTTGCTCGGCCAGTCGATCCAGTTTCATGACTGGAATGTACCAGACCACGATCGGCGCGCAAAACCACCGTTCCCACAGGGGCGATGGGTATTCCCTGCCCGCCGGCGTCAAAGTCATCCCGCACTGGCTCCAGCAAGCGGGCTACTTCAGCACCAACCTGAGCACCCTTCCCAAGTCTTTTGGGTTCAACGGAACTGGGAAAACAGACTGGAATTTCGAGTTGCCCGAGCCCGGGTTCAAACCCTGCTCTTGGGAGGAACTACCCTCACACGGTCCGTTTCTTGCCCAACTCAACTTTCACGAGACCCACCGCCCGCTCCATGCCACCGGCAAAGTGAATCCGCAAAAGGTCACCCTCCCCCCCTATTACCCCGACCATCCCGTGACTCGCGCGGATTGGGCCGCCTTTTTGGACGACGTTCTGGAGTTGGACCGCAAAGTTGGAGTTGTTCTTCAGGAGCTTCAAATCGCTGGTCTTGCGGATGATACAATCATTCTTTTCATGGCCGACCACGGGGAGGCTCATGTGCGTGGCAAACAGTTTGTTTATGAAGAAGGCCTGCACATCCCGCTCATCATTCGCTGGCCTAAAAATTTCCCCGCCCCCTCACAGATCACCCAAGGCAAAGTGGACGCCCGTTTTATTGAAGCCATCGACATCGCGCCCACCTTGCTGAGCGTGGCCGGATTGGAAAAACCCCAGAAAATGCAGGGCCGAATCTTTCTCGGGGACCAGGCTGAACCCGCACGCACCCTGGCCTTTGGCGCCAGAGACCGCTGCGACGAAACGGTCTTCCGGCTCCGGACCGTCCGCAACGAACAATTCCGCTACATCCATAATTTCACCCCCGAACGGCCTTTCCTGCAGGGAAACGCTTACAAGGAACGCGCCTACCCCGTGTGGAACCTGCTGAAGGAACTTCATGCCGACGGCAAGCTCACTCCTGCACAGGCCTTCCTGTGCCAACCCAGAATGCCGGAAGAAGAACTCTACGACCTCACTTCAGATCCATTCGAGATCCACAACCTCGCCGCATCCGATGTTCCCGAACACCGCGCAGCCCTCGGCAAACTCCGATCCGCTCTGGACCAATGGATTGAAGAAACCCACGATTTGGGAGGCGTCTTCGAGACAGCCGAGGTGATCAAGGAGCAGACGGAAAAAAACAAAAAGGGAAAACCTTCCGCGAAAAACTGAGTGCAGCCAACCGCGCCCTCCAAAGCAAAGCTGTGTTTTGGCTAAGTTTGCAATTCAGTACATTTTCACGTTGGATGGAGTCTCATTAGCGAATGTCCGTCACGCCTCCCCAACCGCCATTAGAATCCTGCCTGTCCTGCGGGCTTCCGATGGACCTTACAGACGTATCCCCTCTCACGGTGGTGGAATGCCCGAAGTGCGCCTCCTCGCAGAAAGTCTTTCAGCGTTTTGGACCCTTCCAACTCGATCGCCTTCTTGGCACTGGAGGGATGGGGGCGGTTTACAGGGCCACCGACGTCGCGCTACAGCGCCCCATCGCGCTCAAAATTCTTCAAAAAAAACTCAGTCACGACCTCGCCCTCACCGCCCAGTTTGAGACGGAAGCGTCCCTCACGGCCCGCATCAACCACCCCAACGTGGTCCGTGTCTATTCCACTGGCTCTGCGCACGGCATGTTCTACATCGCAATGGAGTTGGTGGACCAGGGTTCCTTGGATGGGTTGATGGAGGAAAAAGGCCGCATTCCAGAGGCGGACATCCTGCGGCTTGGCGTTCAACTGGCCGAGGGGCTTCAAGCGGCCGACCGGGCTGGGCTCATCCACCGTGACATCAAACCGGGTAACATCCTTTTTTCCCATAACCAGCAGCCCAAGATCGTCGACTTCGGCCTCGCGCTGCAATCCAACCTCAAGCAAACCCCCTCGGGTGAAATCTGGGGCACGCCCTATTACATTTCTCCTGAAGCGCTCGCCTTCAAGGCCGAGGACTTCCGCTCTGATATGTATGCGCTGGGCGCCTCTCTCTGGCACGCACTCACCGGAAGCCCCCCACACCTCACGACAAGCGTTTCCGTGCACGAACTGCTGCATCTCAAAAAACAGCAAGTCGACCTGCAATCTGTCTTTCCTGAAGTACACCCGCTCACGGCCGCCGCATTGAACCGTACCCTGTGTTTTGATCCGGAAGCGCGTTTTCCCGACTACTCGGCTCTTTGCGCCAGTTTCAAAGAGGCACTGGAACTTCTTGCCAATCCGAAACCGGCCTCCGCGGCCATCCCCATTACAGCAAAACCGCGGGTTTTCAAAGCCGCCACCGTTCTCTTGCTAGTTTGCGCGATTACAGGGGGCGTTTGGTGGACGCAAAAAAATCGGTCGGGTGGTGATACCCAAAAGAACGTGGAACCGGCCTTTCAATCCGATGCACAACGTCTTGCCCACTCCGTAGCCCTTCTATCGAGTCCCGGGCAGTTGGATCTGGCGATCCGCCGGATGGAGCTCATTGCCAACAGTCCGGGACTCACCCCTGAACTGCAGGTCTGGACCCAGCTTTCCCTAGGGATCGCATTCAACCTGCTCAATGCTCCGGCTAGACAGGAATCGGCCCTAAACAATGCGCTTAGCCTTGCAGAAACGGCAGCCCCAGAATTGCGGGCCTTCGTTTCGCGATGGAATCTCAAGCCTGAACAGGGAGCCTCAACCGCTAACAATTCCCCAGGGCCATGGGAGGCGATCGAACACCTCTCTATGGGGTTGAACGCGCTTTCCAAAAAAAATATTCCAAACGCAAAAGCCGCCTTTGAAAAAGCGGCCCGTCCCTCGAATCCGCCTCTGGATGCCTCCAAAGACCTGCTCCCCTTAGCTGGGATTCTTCTCACTCAAGTGCAAAACTTTCTGACCTTAGAGAAAGAACTCAAAGAGGCCGCAAAACCTGAGGACCGTCCCGCCCGCCTGCGGCGAGCCGACGAACTCCTTCAAACAATGCATCCGGCGCTTTCTTTGCGGACGCAGGCCGCTGCCCTCATCGCGAGCGCCAAAGCTGCCCCAGTCAGCCCGGGGGAAACCAAACCAGCTCCACCCCCGGTCAAGGAAACCGCTCAAAACAAGATCGCGCCTAGCCAGAGCGCTCCCATAAAAACTCCGGTCACTCCACCGGTTGCCCCCGCCCTTTCTCTGGAACGCGTGGAAACCATGCGCGCCAAAACCACGCAACTGGTTCAAGGCCTCAAATTCGCGGAAGCCATGAGTGAATCCGCCCGGTTCGCCCCCGCCAACGAGCCTGAACGCACCGCCGCCGCGGCCATCCAGAAGCAGGCGGCGACAGCCAACGGCCTTTTTCTCTGGGCGATCCAGGAGATTAACAAAGGCGGCACTCTTCCCTCCCCTGTTCTTCGCAATGGAAGCGCCTTCAAATCGGACCCCATCAAGGCCGACACCCAGCGAGTCTTCGTCACCGTGTCGCCAGGAACACCGCCGATTCCCGTGGCCTGGGCTGATATTTCGCCCCTTTATTTGGTCAAACTAGTCCAATTCCGCCTCAGCACCGCCCCAGCCCACCCGCAACGGGCGGAGCTGCTTTGGGGAGCAGGTAACGTCCAGCTCCTTCTGGGTTCGCGCCAAAACGCAAAACCCTTCTTGGAAGAAGCCGCCAGGCTGAACCCCTCCTACAACGAGTGGCTCAGCGCCATCCTCTCCGGGGGCTAAATCCCGTAAAAACGGGAGGCATTGTTTCCGAAGAAGCCTGCCTGTTCGGCCGCACTCCATTCTGACGTCCACTGCTTGGCCGTGTCATGCCAGCGCGCGTAGGAGGAAGCCAGCAAAGCCACTGGCCAGTCTGAACCCCACATCAAACGGTCGCGCCCAAAAGCACTTTCAACCACGTCCAGATACGGCCGCAACTTTTCCAAACTCCAGTCGTCCCATTTTGCTTCGGTAACCAAACCCGAGACCTTGCAGTACACGTTGGGATGCGAAGCGAGACGGGCAATCTGCGCCGCCCACGGTTCCAGGGTTCCGGCTGCGATGTTCGGCTTGGCGCAGTGGTCCAATACAAACGGTTGCCCTGGAAGCAGCTCAACAAGTTCGATGGCCGCCGAAAGCTGCTTGGGAAAGACAAGCAGATCGTACCGCAGCCGGAAACGTTGCAGCTTTTTGAGCCCCCGCACAAAGTCGGGCTGCAGTAAAAAGCGGTCGTCTGGTTCGTCCTGCACCACGTGCCGCACTCCCACAAAGCGCCGGTCGCGCGCCAGAGGGGCGAGATGCTCCTCGACCCGGTCAGAGCGCAGATCAACCCAGCCCACCACGCCGAAGATGCGTGGGTTGTGGTCGGCAAGCTCCAAAAGCCAGCGGCTTTCCTCAAGAGTCTGCCTGGCCTGCACCACGATCGAGCCGTCCAGCTCCAAGGAAGGTTGCAAATTTGCCAGGTCTTTGGGAAGCCAGTCCCGATGGAGCGGAGAACCCGGCTTGATCCAAGGATACTGCTCCGCGTTGTACCGCCAAAAATGTTGATGGGAATCAATGCGACGGGTTTTCATAAAAGGGATGGGCGCGGAATGTCGTCTGGGGGCGGTTGTTATTTTGGGAATCTCAGAATCGCGTTAAGTCGGCAAAAAAACACGCGGCCCGTGGCTTGTGACGGCTTAAAACCTTTAAACGAGCTTCCCTGCATGCCACAGATTAAGCCTCTCTTCGAGAGAATTAACCTGCCACCTGTGGCAGTGAATGAGCCGCTTGACAAGTTTGCTTTATTCCGAAACTCCCCTACCGTGGCAACAGTTCGTTCGCCCCAGCTTGGAAACTATCCCTATGCCTAGCCATATCAGCCGTCGCCGTTTTATCCAATGCTGTGCCCTTTCCCTGGGTGCCGTCGGAGGCCCAAGAATGGAAGCCGCAACCGTCGAAAGCCACGCTCCAGAACTCGGTTGGCCCGCGCTCACTTCCGACTCTTATCCTGAGCCCTGCCAGATGACGGGGGTGGCCGTCGCAAAAGACGGCAGCATCCTCGTGCTCAACCACGGGGAAAACCCGGTGGAACCCCAAAAGCCTTTTAAACACGAAATCATCCAAAAACCGGGCGTGCTCGTGATTGACGCCAAAAGCGGAAAACTAGTCCGCTCCTGGGGCGAAAACCTTTTCATGCGGCCACACCAAATTTCAGTCGATGCCGAGGGCCATGTCTGGATTGCGGATTCGGGGCTCAAAAAAGTGTTCAAATTTGATGCCCTTGGAAAACCCCTTTTGGAAGTCGGTGGCAACGACGTTTCCTTCAACCTTCCCACGGATGTAGCGGTTCTAAGCGACGGAACCTTCATTGTCGCCGATGGCGCGACCAACAAACGTGGGGTGAAATTCAGCCCTGAGGGCAAGGTGCTGGGCGACTGGGGGCTCAAGGGGCCCGGCCCCATCATCCTACACACCCCACACAGCCTCGCGGTGGACGATGCCGACCGCGTATACGTCGCTGACCGCGAAAAACACTGGGTACAGGTTCTCAACGCCGATGGCGAAATCCAGGCGACGTGGAAAAAAGTCGGCGCTCCCCTCTCGATCCGCTACCACCAAGGCTCCCTCTATGTTCTCTCAAACCTGAGTGGAAAACGTGGGATAGTCCGTCGATTCAACACGGAGGGCGATCTGCAAGAATCTTTCCACACGCGCGGGCTTGGCAGGATCCAAGATTATGAGTGGCCGCATGGCCTCGCGGTAAGCGACGGGGGGAACAGCATCTACGTTGGATTTATTCTAACGGCACGCCGGGTGCAGCGCTACCGCCGCGTGAAACAGTCCTGATGATGTTTCTTGGTCAAGGTATCTCGCAGAGCCAACACAAAACTTCGGAGGTCCACCGGCAGCCAAACGGCATCGACCGCTGAATAACCCGTCGCGGCACGCGTGCCGCAATGCACCACTCCGTCCCAATCAAGCGGCATCAGATTTAGAGCGTCACGCTCTGAGTAAGTATGGGACTTTGACGACCATAGGCATCTCATCGAAGTGCCGCTGCGTGGCCTGTGATTTTTGCTCATCGCAGCAATGTCCTGACTGCGAAACACTTCAGACTCCGCCTCTAGGCGGACGCCCTTCCCTTTCAGCTAATGCTTCCCTTTAGAGGGCGCACAAAGCAAAAAACCCCGCTCAATGAAGAGCGGGGTTTTTCGTAAAAGAACAGACCGTAAGTCGTTCTCAGAACCGTCAAGCAGCTACTACTGGAGGAGCTTGAGAGCGATCTGGGAAGCGGCGTTCGCCTGCGTCAGCATGGATGCACCAGACTGAACGAGGATGTTCGCGCGAGCGAGCTTCGTCGTTTCAGCAGCGACATCAACGTCGTAGATCCGGCTGTTAGCCGCTTCAAGGTTCACCTTGTTCACGTTCAACGAATCCAATGCGAACTGGAGACGACTGGACTGTGCACCATTGGTGGCCATGAGGGAAGCAAGAGACTGAATAGAACTCGTGACTTTCGAGATACTGGCTCCTTTAACAAGAGAAAGGCTGTTGACAAGAGCAAAGGAGTTTAACAGGCTTGCTTGGTCGATCCCCATGCTCTGCGTTCCATCTTGAGAAAGGAAAACAGTCAAAGCGGTGGTTGTAGAACAGAACAACGAAATCCCGTTGAACTGATCGGCGGTCAACTTGCTGAGTTCTGCCTTCAGGTTGGTGAACTCCGTATTGTAGTTAGCAATATCCGTAGGAGCCTTGGTCACATCGCCGGCCAAGGTTGCGAGTTCGGAGATACGATCGAGAACCGCAGATGCGCTCTTCAAAGAACCAGCTTGAGTCTGGAGGAAAGAAAGAGCGTTGGAGACGTTGATCGATGTGTCATCCGTACGTTTGATCGCGGCCTGAAGTTTCATGGAAACAGCAAGACCACCTGCATCGTCAGCAGGGTTTGCAATTCTGGAACCGCTCGAAAGACGGGACAGGCTCTTTTGGAGGAGATCGCTTGACCTGCTGAGGTTGAGTGAAGCGAACGAGGCCGACTGGTTGGTGTTGATTACGACTGCCATAATACTTCCTTGTTTTTGGTTTTGGTTTTCTAACTGAACACATCAGACGTTCCGGACCCATCCTGGATAAGGACGCTGACGAATAAGTGATCGGCAGACTTCCGCCGATCTTTAGGTTTTTTTTCAAAAAAAGCAAATTTACCATCCGCCCTACAGACACCTTGAATCGATGGTGTCTGCAAAGTGTTCGGCAAACCCTGCTTTTCATTGAGATTCCTTATTTATCTCAGAGTCGCCTGCTTCGTCCAGTAAACTGTAGCAAAGACTCAAAAAAAGTTCCCCGACTTGAAGTAGGGAAAAGCAGAGAGCGATGCTGGAGGCAAACTCCCCGCCAGGCCGGCGTAAACTCAGCGCGCCGGGGTTCTGGAGAGGCGCCAGACCAACCCTTCGACAGTTCCCCCGTGACGCCGCCAACAACCCCGCCACCACAGTCTTACGAATGCTCTCCCTGTCAGCTTAACTCACCCCTCTCCCCCCAGACTAAGACATCCTGAAGTCTCGGGAACTGTGAGGATCGTCCCCGATCTCACCCAGATCATTCTGCTGTGTAACCCAGTGGAGAAAACAGAAAGTTGAGATCAAGAAGAGGCCCGGTCTTTGAGTGATCTCTTCACAGAGGTCAGGATGTCTGAGACTACTGGAGCAGCTTCATTGCGATCTGTGACGCGGCGTTTGCTTGCGAAAGCATTGAGGCGCCCGACTGAAGCAAAATATTCGCACGAGCCAACTTGGTGGTTTCAGCCGCCACATCGACATCAAAGATCCGGCCATTGGCAGCTTCCAGATTGACCTTATTGGAATGCAGTGATTCCAATGCAAACTGGAGTCGGCTTGCCTGGGCCCCGTTGGCCGCCATCATCGTGGCAAGGCTTTGAACCGCATTTGTAAGGATGCCGATGTTGGATCCTGAAACAGCGCCGATGCTGCTGACTGCGGAATAAGCCCCGAGTAAAGAAGCCTGGTCAATCGTCATGCTTTGCGACCCGTTTTGAGACAAATACACAGTTAAAGTTCCCGTGCCGTTTGCAAAAAGAGGTTGGGAATTAAAGGAATCAGAAGACAGTTTTCCGAGTTCCGTGACTAAATTAGCGAATTCCTCATTATAATTGGCGATGTCCGCCGGCGCCTTGCTGACATCACCACCCAGAATAGCCAGTTCAGACAAGCGGTCCAAAACTGCAAAGGCGCTCTTCATCGATCCCGCCTGTGTCTGCAAAAAGGAAAGCGCGTTTGAAATATTGATCGCGGCCGCATCGGTGCGTTTGATTTCTGCAACAAGCTTCATGGAAACAGCTGTTCCCCCAGCATCATCGGCCGGTTCGGAAATCCGCGAACCACTTGAGAGCCTAGACAGGCTTTTTTGAAGTAGACTGTTTGACTTCAGGAGGTTGGCTGAAGCAAACGAGGCGGCTGGGTTGGAATTAATGACGACGGCCATAGGTGTGGGGTGTTGGGCGTTTTTGCACTAAGTGAATGCAGGGCAGTCTGAAATAAATACAAATACGCAATTTGTATCTTTCATAGATCGGAAACCGAAGCTGCCTTCTTTAATTCTTTTTTGAAAATTTTTATCCCTGCATGAAACCTCCCCCTCCTCAGGGGGGGCACGCACAGAAACGATCAGCAGCCCGTGTTGAAAAAGCGCATGGACTGGCCCATTCCCGCTTGAAACTCCGAGTGAACTCCTCGAGGAGTCAGAAAGCTGCGGTGCAATGAACAGGAGCCTGATTAGAACATAAAGTACGCCTTCACTCGTTGAGCCTATGCGCTTAATGTTCTCGCTCATTCCATGCCAGATTCACCTTCCTCCCCATCTAAAGTTCAAAAAACAATGGCACTAAGTCTTAACGCTGGGGCGCTGGTTGATGAACTAGCCTCCCCTTCGTCCGAAATTCCTTCCGCGGAAGAAATCATCGCGGAGCTAGACCGGATTTCAGGCGATGTTTATCTGGAACTGCGAATCAACCTTCTGCGCGCTGCAAGGCAGCGGTATCCGAAACGCAGAGACTTTGGTTTCCGGCTGTTAAAAGACCTTAGAAGCCTGAAGACTCCTCCAGATTGCCTGCCCTTGGCACGAGAGCTGGCCGAGGAGCCTCTCGGGACGGAGGATGACTGTGTGTCTTTGAGCCAAACGCTGGCAGACGGACTGGAAAATGCGGCGGCCGCTTCCGTTTTAGAGCGCGCCGTGGCTCTTCATTCAGAATCAGTCACCCTGTGGCACAATTTTGGGGTTAACTTATATTCGCTAAAGCGCCTGCCCGAGGCGCTGCGGGCATTTCGCCGCGCGATCGAGCTGTGCCCCTTTTCAGAAACGAGTCTGACGATGGCGGGGTCGGTTTTGCGAGAATTGGGGCAGTTGACCGAATCCTTCGAGTTTCACGGGGCGGCGATCCGCGTAAACCCTAAATCATGCCTAGCGCTCTATAATTTAGGGAATGCCCTCCAGGAGCAAGGTTCTGTTGAGGATGCCATCACCGCGTACACCCAGGCTCTGGCGATCCGCCCTGACTGGCCAGAACTCCTCAACAACCTGTGTTCGGCGCTTTTCAGAAAGGCTCGCTTCGAATCGGCTCTGCCGCTTTTGCTCAGGCTGGCCAAACTGCGTCACAATTCACCCGAAGATTTGGCTCGGGTTGCTGTGGCGCTTCGAGAATTAAACCGCCCTTCGGAGGCTCTCGAGATCGTTGAGATTCTTATCAGAGAATTTCCAGAAAACTCCAGTTATCGATCTCTTAAGGGAAGCTGCTTGACGCCGATGGGCAGAAGCGAGGAAGCCGCCCTGGAATACAAAAAAATTATCAATCTCGATCCAGACAACCTGGCGGCTTACAAGTCCCTTGCCTACGTTGCCAACTACCTGCCCTACGAAGACCCGCAGGAACTTTTCGCCTTTTACCGGAAGTTCGGAGAATTGGCCGAAGGGCCCCTGGGTGGAGAGCGATGCCTCCCCCAGAGGACAGCCCCCTTTCCTCGAAAACTGCGCATCGGCTACGCTTCAGGCGATTTCTGCCAACATCCCATCTACACCTTTATCAAGGCGGTGCTTGCGCACCACGATCAGTCCGCCTTTGAGGTTTATTGCTATTACAATTATGCGAGGACGGATTGGGCGACCAAAATATTGCAAGCCCAACCGGTTCACTGGAGGAACGTTGAATCCCTGACGGACAAAGCGTTTTGTGACCTGGTCAGGGAGGATAAAATTGACATATTAATCGATCTTTCCGGGCACACTTCGCGCAATCGTTTGAGCGCTTTTGCGCTCAAGCCGGCTCCGGTGCAGGTGACGATGATTGGATGTATGCAGACCACCGGTCTGACAACGATCGACTACCGGATCACGGATGACATCCTGGATCCCCCGGGGCAAACGGAGGGGATCCATACTGAAAAGCTTCTCCGCCTCGAATCTGGACCTCTCTGCTTTGAGCCGTATCCTGCCGCCCCTGAACCAGGACCGGTCCCCTCGCTTGCGGGGGTGCCTTTCACTTTTGGTTCTTTTAACAATCTGGCAAAGGCGACCCCCAGAGTTCTGGATGCTTGGAGCAAAGTTCTCAGGGCCGCGCCCCATACACGCATGCAGGTTGTCTCGGACTCGGAGGAGATGTTTTTGCGTGACATGGAAAAGAGGGGGATTCCAAGGTCCCGATTCATTATTTTGCCCCGCATGGACGAGGCTGAATATTTGGCTGCCCACGCCTCCGTGGACCTGATTCTGGACACGTTTCCCTACTGTGGCCTGACCGTCACGATGCACGCCCTGTGGATGGGCGTTCCCAACGTGACCATGACGGGGAACACCTCGGCCAGCAGAGCCGGTGCTTCGATTCTCAAACGCCTGAGCCTCTCGGAGTTCGTTACCGAAAATGTTGAGGAATACATACGGGTTGCGGTGCGTTATGCAAACAAGCCCTCAGGGCT
This sequence comes from Chthoniobacteraceae bacterium, assembly GCA_947479475.1. Lineage (GTDB taxonomy): Bacteria > Verrucomicrobiota > Verrucomicrobiia > Chthoniobacterales > Chthoniobacteraceae > Chth-196. The sequence continues at coordinate 17,775 of CANJZW010000034.1, read as the reverse complement.
GACCGAGATCAGGAATTCCCTGCGAGAAAAAATGCGCGAGGTGTGGGCAAATGGCGCAAAATACACTCTAGAATTAGAGGGCCTGTTTCGAAAAATATGGCAGACATACTCTGGAGAAATCCCCCGTGCTCCCGAGCCTCTCGCACAAGCCATTGAACCGGCGCTATCCCCTCGGGAGCCTGAAATGCTGGCGGCTTTATCCGGAGATCAAGTCCCTGCTCCGGAAGTCTCCTCAAAGGACGATTTGTTCAAGGTTTTATCTGAAATCGCAGAAGCCATTGATCCCACGGAGCTCCTTCGAGCAGCGCTCGCAACCCTGAACGACTCCGAGGGCCGCTCGCCGCTGGAAATAGAAGAACAGAATCTAGTCAAAAACAAAGCCCCATGGAAACTCATCGCCCTTTGCGCAGAACTCTATGCAGCGTCAGGGGCAAGAGCAGACGCCGAGCGCTGTTTTAACCGCATCGATCAAAGTCCAGCCACAAGCGAAGAATGGGCCTGGCTAGCCAGAAGTTTCAGCCGCGCCGAATTTCCAGAAAAAGCGGAGACCGCCTTTTATTCCGCCTGCGAATTTTCCGACGTCAAGGCGGACGCTACCCTAAGCCTAGCCTACGTCCTGGCAAAAAACGGAAAAAACGATGCCGCCGAACTTTTTTGCAGACGCACGATCAGTTTGAGCCCCTCCGTGTGGGCGGCCTATTTGAATCTTGGAAATCTACTCTACCAAAAAGGGGACTTTTACGGGGCATTGAGGGTGACGGAACCTGCCACTCGCATTTCAGACGACTTCAAACTCCTGCTCAACTTGGCCGTTTATCAGCAAAAATGCGGTCACTTTTCAGCCTCTCTCGAGACTCTGGAGAAAGTCATTACAAAAGACCCCACCTCACCATCGGCTTATGTGAACCTCGGTAATGGCTTTTTATTTCTTGGCTTATCAGCTGAAGCAAGTGCCGCTTATAAAAAGGCGCAGGATCTCGATCCGTCCGACGTGAACGCCCATTCGAATTATCTGCAGTGCCAAACCTACTTGCCAGACCTCTCCCCCGAGGCCGTTTTTGCCTCACACCGCCGGTTTTCGCAGATTTTTGAACCCCCTCTGCATCCCCACAAGCCGCATGCGAATTCAAAAGATCCCAAGAGACGCCTGCGCATCGGATACGTTTCGCCGGATTTCAGGACGCATTCGGTGGCTTACTTCATCGAGCCCCTTTTAACTCATCATGACAGAACGAATTTTGAAGTGGTCGGAATTCAGAGCCATACATGGAGGGATCAAAAAACGGATTCCATTCAGTCTCTCTGCGACCAGTGGATTGATGCGGGCAGCATGAGTGATGAATCACTGGCCGAATGCATACGCGCCGAGGGCATAGACATCGCGGTCGATCTTATCTGTCACTCGCAGGGGATGCGTTTGCTCTCTTTTGCAAGGAAACCAGCACCCGTCCAAATCACGATGATTGGGATGCAGCAAACGACTGGGCTCGAATCGATGGACTACCGAGTGACAGACGCCATGATGGATCCTCCGGGCACCTCGGAGCGATTTCATTCTGAAACATTGATGCGCCTTCCTCTCGCATTCAGCTTTCAACCGCCCGACGCATCTCCTCCAGTGGCTGCATTGCCTGCTCTGGAAAAAGGAATGATCACCTTTGGTTCCTTTAATAACTTTGCTAAAATTCACATTGGAGTGCTCCGAACTTGGGCGGAAGTGCTCAGACAAGTCCCGAACAGCCGCTTTTTTATTGTGGCACCAGAAGGCACCATCCTTGAGCAAACGATGGCGGAAGAGGGCATTGCCCCGGAGCGCATCATCATCTGTCCGAGAAAGTCAGGCGACGCCTATCTCCACGTTCATGACGAACTGGATCTGATGTTGGACAGTTTCCCCTTTGGAGGGCTGACCATCTCAGCCATCGCTGCGTGGATGGGGGTTCCAACCCTCACTGTTTGTGGCGACTCCCCGGCCTCGCGCGCGGGAACTTCCTTGATGCATTCTATGGGACTGGACGAATGCATTGCTTCGGATCCAGCCGATTTCGTTAAAAAAGCCGTCGCATTAGCCTCTGATCTTCCCAGACTCGCCTCGATGCGGGCCTCGATGCGGGAGCGCATGGCAAAACAAGTCACGGACGGCGCGGCCTACACGCGCTCGTTCGAGCAGGAATTGAGAAAGGCTTGGGAACGCTGGTGCGAAAGCAAGTGACCCCGCACCCAGCAAAGAAGCCGGGGATTAGACTTTATCGGCTACAGTATAAACACTGAATCGAGCATGGTAGCGGGATCGGGCCAGGTGCGGCAGAGGACCTTATCTTCTGCCGGCGCCTACATGCGTTCGAGCATCGCGCGCATGGCGTCAAACCGGCTTTTGGCCGATTCCACACTCACCGGAACGCTTTGCATCTGCATCAAAGACTTCATTTCCACAAACTCGGGGGGCAGTTCCTTGGCAAAGGAACTGATATTGCAGGGAGTCAGGCTGCCAAACTTCAGGCGTTGCTGGCACCAAGTGATACAGAGGGTCTTTTTGGCCCGTGTGATTCCGACGTAAAGCAGGCGCCGTTCCTCGTCCACCGTGCCCTCCATTTTGGAGCGGTCATGGGGAATCACGCCCTCTTCCAGTCCCGCCAGGTACACGTGGGGAAACTCCAAACCCTTGGCCGCGTGGAGGGTGATTAACCACACCCCGCTCCCCTTCCCCTCGTCATCCTCCTCTTCGCGCTCCTGGCGCAACATCATTTCATCGAGAAAACCACGCAGCCCTTCGGAGGAACGGGTGCCGAATTCCTCAAAGGATTTAAGCATTTCCCGGACGTTGTTTTCTCTGGAAAGCCCCTCCTCCGGCGTCTTGCAGGTGCGGCGCAAATCCACGAGATATTCCACCTCATCCACCAGCTCCCGCAGGATCGCGGGTTGGTCAGACAACGGTTGGTTCAGGCGGGTTTCGTATCCATCAATCAGGCTGGCAAACTGCGCGACGGCGGTTTTCCCACGCGCGCTCAGGCTGGCTTGAAAGACGGGGTCCCGAAGTGCCGTCCACACGCTGCATTGGTTCATCGTGCTGTGCTCAATCGCCTTGCCAACGACGGCATCGCTCATTCCTCGGGCGGGTGTGTTGATAATCCGCAACAACGACACATCGTCCTCCGTATTAAGCACGCAACTGGCGTACGCCAGAAGATCCTTGATTTCGCGTCGGTCAAAGAAGCTTTTGCCGCCAACCACCTTGTACGGAATTTTGAGCTGCCGCAAATACTGCTCTACAAGCCGGACCTGAGAATTCATCCGGAAAAGCACGGCAAAATCCTCCCACTTTGCCGCCGCGGTGATCTGTTTACTCTGGATTTCGTCCCCGATGAACTGGGCCTCCTGGCGGTCGTCGGGCATGGCTACGACTCGCACCTTTTCGCCCCCCTCCTGATCGCTCCAAAGGTTTTTCACACGCCGCCGCGGGTTGTTCCCGATGAGGATGTTGGCAGCCTGCAGGATCGTATTGGTCGAGCGATAGTTTTGCTCCAGCTTGACCACCGTGGGATTCGGGAAGTGGGACTCGAACTCCAGAATATTGCTCACTTCAGCGCCTCGCCAGCCGTAGATGGACTGGTCGTCGTCCCCCACTACGGCGACGTTTTGGCGTTCGTCCGCGAGCAGGCTGATGAGGCGGAGCTGGAGCTTGTTGGTGTCCTGAAACTCATCAATCATCAGATAGCGGAACCTCTGGCGCCAGTGGGTGCGCACATTTTCGTGTTCTTCAAGCAATTGCACAGCCAACAGAAGTAAATCGTCAAAATCGACGGCATTAAGCGTTTTTAAATCCGCCTGATAACGGGCGAAAACAGCGCCGGCGAGCGTCTTTTCCTCCCCCGGTGCGGGCTCCCTCCAGCCATTGTTTTTGGCCTTGGAAATCAGGTTTTTCGCCAGATAAGGGTCGAGTTTTTCATCCTGCGCGGCCGTGCGCGTGATGATTTTTTTGATCAACCCGAGCTGGTCCCCCTCGTCGTAGATCGAGAAGTTTTTCTTGTATCCAAGATGTTCAATCCCGGCTCGCAGGATCCGCATGCAAAGCGCATGGAAGGTGCTCATGAGGACCTTGGAGGCGTGCTCCTTGGCGACCATCGCAGCAAGACGCTCGCGCATTTCATTGGCCGCCTTGTTGGTAAAGGTGACGGCCAAAATACTGGCTGGGCTGACCCCCTCGGCGATCATGTGGGCCACACGGCAGGTAATCACGCGCGTCTTGCCCGTGCCAGCTCCCGCAAGAATCAGGAGCGGTCCTTCAGTGGTGAGGACCGCCTTCTGCTGTTCGGGATTGAGATCAAAAAGTCGGAAGCCAGCCATGGGGCGCACAGCAAACTCCTACTGAACCTATTTTTCAATCTGAACACCAAACTTTTGTAAGATTTGGGCATTTGCCAGCGAAGCAAACTTTCTAGCGAAGCGCTTCAGGGTCGCTCCCCTGCCACGCTTTGACTCAACCAGCTCAAATATTCGACCGATCCCCCCTGCACAGGGAGAACGAGAAATTCAGGCGTCTCGTAAGAATGCAGGGCCTTGTAGCGTTCCTCAAGCCGCCCGAGGCAGGACTGCACCGTTTTGACGACCGCTCCCACCTCCTGAGCGCGCTCCACTCTCCCTTTCCAGTGATAGATCGACTCCACGCCGGGAAAAAGGTTGATACACGCGGCGAGTTGTTCGGCAACCAACGCCTCGGAGACTCGCCGCGCCTGATCAAGATCAACGAAGGTGATCAAAACGAGAACGGGAGCGCCTGCGTCCATAGGTTGTCACATCAAAATTCAACCCACAGCGACCAACTCCGGGCCCGCCGGGGCGCGCACGCCGCTACTGCGAGCAATCCATCCGCCGCCCAACACGGCATCTCCAAGGTAGCAGACGGCTGCCTGGCCCGGCGTCACAGCCCGTTGGGGAGAATGCAGACGCACGCGGGACTTGCCCCCCTCTAACGGGTAAACCGTGGCGTCGGCGCCGGGATGCGCGTACCGGATTTTCACGTTACACTCAAAGGCCCCGCCGGATGCCGCGGAATCCGTATTCCAGTGGCATTGGTCCATTTCAAATTCGTCGACGACCAAGTCCTCGGCCTCGCCCACCACAACGCTTCGGGTCTCGGGATCAATGTCGATGACGTACATCGGCTTTGGGGACCCGCCGGGGAGCCCCTTGCGCTGGCCGATGGTGAACATTTCGATTCCCTCGTGGTCTGCCAGTCGGTTTCCGCTCTTATCAAAAATGCCCCCGGGCAAAAATTGGTCCGTCCCGAGATGCCCCTTGAGGAAAGCCTTGTAATCATTCCCAGGCACAAAACAGATCTCCTGACTGTCGACCTTGTCGGCGGTCTTGAGCCCCAGCTTGCGGGCGATCGCGCGGATTTCGGACTTCTCCATCCCGCCCAAAGGAAACAGAGAACGGCGGAGTTGCTCTTGGCGAAGGCTGAAGAGGAAGTAGCTCTGATCCTTCCGCGGATCCCGCCCCTTGCGCAGGACCGAGCGCTCTGGCAAGTGGTCCACAATCGCATAGTGACCTGTGGCGATGTATTCGGCGCCAATGGCCTTCGCCTTGGCCCAAAGATTGCCAAACTTCACCTTTTCGTTGCACATCACACAGGGGTTCGGCGTGCGGCCCGCCTGATATTCAGCGGTAAAATAATCAATCACCTGCTTCTCAAACGCCTCGGCCTCGTCCACGACGTAGTGCGCCACGCCCAAAGCATGCGCCACGCCTCTGGCATCTGCGATGGCCTGCGGACCGCAGCATTTGTCTTCGGCTCGTGACATGCAGTCCTGCGGCCAAACTTTCATCGTCACCCCAACAACCTCGTAACCCTGTTCCTTCAACAGCCACACGGCGACCGAGGAGTCTACTCCACCGCTCATGCCCACAAGCACGCGGGGGCGGGCGGTGGATACGGGGGAGTTATTTTCGGAGTAAAGAGGAGCGGTCATAAGCCAAACAAATCGCGAGAACCAGGATTACGAGAACTAGCCTTGAGCTGGAGGATACCAGACATAAAGCATCATATACACCAAAACTCCCGTGACTGAGACGTACAACCAGACTGGGGCCGTGATTTTAGCCCAGCGCTTATGGGCCTCGTAGCGCCCCTTGATCGCAGGCAGGACAGTGAGCACCAAAAGCGGCAATACGAGAATCGCCAGCGGGATATGGGTAATGAGAATGAAGTAGTAAAGGTTCCGTGGCCATCCGGGATGGGTGAACTTTGTCACCGCAACCACGTTGAAGTGATAAATTAGATAACTGGTCAGAAAGGCAGCCGAAACAGCAATAGCCCCGGCCATGCAGGCCCGATGGACGCGGGTGAACCCAGCTTTGATGGCGACAAGGCCCGCCACAATAAAGAAGGTGGCCACTCCATTGAGACTGGCGTTGAGAACGGGCAGATTTTGAACATTCATTTGATTTCTCCTAAAAGCGTTCGGATTCCTTCAGAAAGCCTGACAGACGCCTCGTTCCCCTCTTCCCCAACCCCTTCATAAAATCCACGCACCCACCCCGCCGCATCCACCAACACAAGGCGCGTACTGTGCGTTACGGGTTCAGCGCCTCCCTCGGTGCGAGTCAGCGAAAGTTTGAAGCCCTGATTGGCTATGGCAAAAATGGCCTTGGTCGTGCCTGTCAGAAAGAGCCAACGCGCATCAGCGTTAAACTTTTCCGCATATTTTTTGAGCACAGGCGGCTGGTCTTTTTCCGGGTCGCTCGAAATCGAAAGGAAGCCCATCCGGTTTTCACCTCCAAACGCGCGGTGCACCTCGCTCAGACGGCTTGTGAGTGCCGGGCACGGTCCGGGACACGTCGTATAAAAAAAGTCGACTACCCAGACTTTGCCCAACATCTGCGAGCTGTTGAAAATGCGCCCATCCTGATCAACGAGTTCAAAAGCGGGCACCTGCCAGAAACGCTTAAGCGCATCTTCCGAAGCTGCAGAGCCAGCCGTGGAAGACAGCACAGCGGCTCCACCACGCGACGGCGGCTTGCAGGAGGTCAAAGCGGCGGCGGTCCAAAGAATTAAAATTAAGGCGCGCATTGGAAACTAAAACCTCCGGGTGAAAGCCAGCAGACTGAGAATCAAAGGCAGATAAATGATCGACATGAAAAACAAACGCCGAGCACTCACGCGCGAGCGTTCCACCAAAAAAACCACGGCCGCCCCGCAAAACAGCACATTCAACACAACGGCTCCGATGCGATAGAGCGCGGAAGCTTGGCCAAGAAACACAGGCACAAGGGTGACTATCGCCAACAGAATCGCAAAACTCAACGCCTGCGTCGCCGTCGCCAAGCCGTCTTCGTCATCCGACTTGAGCATCACAAACCCAGCCTGCCGGTACTCATCCCTGTACATCCAGGCGATCGCCAAAAAATGCGGCATCTGCCAGCAAAACAAGATGCCGAAAAGCACCCACGCGAGCCAGGTTTCCCGAGAACCAGTCGCTGACCAGCCAATCACTGGGGGAAGCGCCCCAGAAACCGCACCCACCAACACACACCAGGCGCTACGGCGCTTGAGCGGGGTGTAAACGAGCAGGTAAACCGCAATCGTTGCGATCGCAAACAAGGCTGCGGCTCTCGGCAACCTCCACCAAAGCATTACAATACCCACAGACCCTAAAACAACTCCCACAGCCAAACCAAACCCTCGACTCCAGCGCCCCGCCGCTAAGGGCCGACCCTTGGTTCGCTCCATCAGTTGGTCTACGTCGGACTCCAACCACTGGTTCAATGCCCCAGCAGAAGCAGCAGTCAGAGACGTTCCCAAAATCGCAACAATCAGATCCATCCACGACAAGGCACCCTCAGAGCCCACGCAGAACCCGATTGCTGTCGTAAAGACCACCAAAAGACTAAGGCGCGCCTTCGTCAGTGTCGCAAAATCTCCGGAGAAACTGATGCGATCTTCCGTTCCAGTAATCGCGGGGCTCCCATCACTTTTCATCGCGCCTCCCCCCTGCCAGTAGGAAAATAAAGACTCGCTAGATGGACCCAAAGCGCCGCCAAACTAGCAAGCAAAGCGGCACCTAATACAACGTGGAGAGAAGCAAGCGTCTTGGGCTTTTGATGCAAAACAACGAGAACGCCGAGAATCGCCTGCAAAACGACCAACCCTCCACACAAAATCGCCCGCGCAAAAACTGCCGAACCCCGCGAGGAGGCGAAAGCGCGGGCGGGTTGGTAAATGGCAACCAAGACAAGCAAGACGACAAAAAAGGCGCCGATGCGGGTGTGCGAAAAATTAATGTCCGTGTACAAGTTGTGAACCTTGGGAAGCCAGCCCCCCTCGGAATTTGCTGCAGGAAAAGTAGGAATCGCCAGGCCAGCCCCCATGTGTCGCATCGTAGCCCCCAACACAAGCTGCCCATACACCGCAATCACCGCGGCCCCCACCCAGCGCAACGAGGGTCCAATCACGGGGGAAGACATTCCGGGGGCTTCGGTCCTCAAAAGAGCAAGCCGCGCCGCTAGCGCTACCAAAACCACCAAAAAGCCCTGAGCCACACACGCGTGGACAATTCGAAACACCAAGGCAACGTCAACAAAACCAGCAGTCTCGCGGGTCACGCGTAACCCGCCAAGCGTGGCCTGACAACAAACCAGAACGAACGCAATCAGCGCCAAAACCCGTTCTGTCCGCCCCGTCTGGGAACGACTGGAACCGCCCGCTAAAAGCCAAACCAAAAAAGCAATCGCAGCAGGCCAAATCCCCAAGTGCGCCCTCATCGAGAGCGGCGCCCCGTATTTGCCTCCCATCCAGGAAGCAACGACAGAGACAAAAACGGCGACCCAAAGCGCCCGCATATTGCCCCAAACACCCGCGCACAAAACGCCGACAACAACACCCACGCAGGCCGCAAAAAGACGGTGCCCGTGTTCAAGGCGGACCGGAAAATTCGCCCACCAACCCTCCGGATTGAAACTGCCGAAACTCAGAGGCCAATCCGGCACTGCCATCCCGGCCTGCCAACTGGTCACCAGGCCGCCGATAAAAATCAGGCAGAATACCAAGACAACAGCCCCACGCGCTGTCCAAATAAGTTGGTTAATCTTCAAGAGAGTCGTTCGGAATCCTGCATGCGTCACGCTAGATTCCGGAAGTCCACGCCCCGCCGGTTCTCACGGAGAGGCAGGAACGCGCAAAACTACTTGGGCGCCACTGCCGCGGGATGCTGCATTTGGTTCAGTTCTTTCTGAAATGCGTCAAATTCTTCCTGCTTCTCGACAATCACATGAGAACGCATTGCATAATGCCCCGCGCCACACAGCTGGGCGCACACGATTTCGTACTTCCCAAGTTTGACCGGGCGGAACCAGAGCGGGATCTTGGATCCGGGGATGGCGTCTTGGGCGATCCGCATATGCGGAACCGAAACCGCATGAATAACGTCTTTGGAACTCACCTCAAGAACCACAGGCTGCTGGTTGATCACATGCAGTTCGTTCTTGGAAACGATGTCGTCCTTGCCGGCTTCATCATCCGGGTCCAAACCAAGAGGATTGCTCGGGCTCACGAACCTGGTTCCTTGTTTGCCAAACACCCCATCCGGCCCTGCGTAGTGAAAATTCCAGGCATACTGCTCGCCAATCGCCCGCACGCGCATCGCCTCAGTCTGATCGGGCACATCCAGAACACGCTTTCCCCAGAGAGGGACGGCGAAACCCAAAAGAAGCGAGGCTTCGATCATAATCACAGCAAACTCAGCGTGGGTGGAAGCGTGGCTTCTCACCCCATGATAGTCGGCCTTGGGGTGTTTCGTTTTGTTGAATTTGTACAACGCAACCAGAAAAAAGGTTCCCCAACCCACAAACAGAACGAGCATAAACCAATGGCAGATCTCGAGCATGTGCTCGACTGCACGACCGTGTTCTGAGGCGTTGGGAACAATTCCCATCAACTTGTTCAGCATAAATTTATTTTAAGTTGGAAGCAGACATTGCCTGGGCGAGTTCGGCGTGCGGGGGAAGCGGCATCCGGCCACGTCTCACGACACTGTATCCAGCCATCACAATCAGACTCAAAACAGACCCAAGCACGCCAAGCATCACAAAAATTGCACCATTGGCGGCCTCTCCGATTGTTCCGTTGGCCCCCATACAAACCGTGCAGGCGTTGGCGGCATTTGGAAGAACTCCCAAAAACAACGAGAGAAAAAACAAAGCGACGATCGCAATTTTCATGTGATAATTGATTTCGACTTGTTAAAAAACATGACTCCGTAAACCAACATCAAAACAGCAGCCACACAACTCCCCCACCCCAGTCCATCAGACGCCCCCGTTTTAAATGCCCAAATCCCCATGCCCGCGGAAAAGACAATGGATACGAGGATGAAAAAGAGATGAAACGCTTTTAAAGACATCGTCTAGTGGGTTGAGTAGGAAGTTCCAGTGATCGGATCGGAATGCGCCAAGAAGGTCAGAAAGAACAGACCCATGGCAAAGATACCTGTCATGATAAGGAATCGCCAGATCGTCATCTTCTCTCCCTTAAGATGCATGAAAATAGCGGCAACCATCGAAGCCTTGATCGTCGCCACAATCATCCCGACAATGATATTCATGCTCCTAGAGCCAAAATCTACGTAGGAAAGTCCTACCGTGATTCCGGTGAGGACGAGCAAGCCGACACCAACCTTGATGTAGGCCCCCAAATGAGCCGCGATGTGGGCTGCCTCGGCAGCCTGATCATGGGCGCCGTGGTTGTCGTGTGAGGCGTCCTGGGGTGCTGGGCTGTGGGAATGGGAAGCGCTCATGGCTAGAGGAGATAAAAAATTGGGAACACAAAGATCCACACAAGGTCCACGAAATGCCAGAATAGACCGGCGATTTCCACCCGGTTGGCAAGATGCTCGGGGTTCGTCTTGTAAAGCTTCGTCCCGCCCGGGAAAGGCAGCCAGAGATAAAGGAACACCAAAATCCCCCCCAGAACGTGAAGTCCGTGCAGACCCGTGATCAAAAAGTAGGTGGCAAAATAGGTGCTGTGTCGGGGCGCAAAAACGCTCGCGGACTCCACGTCTGCCGCGCTGATGACCGCCAATTTGGTGCTCATTGGAACAGGCCAAAAATGTGGACGATCATTATCCTTATCTGAAGGGTTGGCATTAACCGCGTCGAGTTGGATCACATAGTCATCCTCGGCAGGCGTAACAGCATCATGCCTTCCCGTTTCATGCCCAAAATGTTCGGCATTGTGCTCGGCTTGGTGTGCGTAATGGGAGCCTTTAGGAGCATCAAGCAAGTGACCAGAGATCTCCCAGCGAGGGTTCTGACCCGCCTCCTGAAGATGTTTGTTGCCAAGAAAATCTTCGTACTTCGAGGCCGCTTCCTTTTTGATGAACACTCCGAAGTGATTGAACTTCGCCGGCCATTCATAACTGAGTTTTACGGTCAGGAAGATCAGCCCGCAGAGGATCGTCACAAGCATGTAGAGCCTATATTTACCCAGCTGACGCATCTTCAACGCCGCCCAGGCCATCACCACCGTGATCGAAGACACAATCAGAATGGCGGTGTTCATCGTCCCGACAGGCACATTTAAGAGACCCGCCGGCCAATAACCAGGCTCCGAACCGATGCGCAAAAAGATGTACGCGGAGAACAAACCGCCGAAGAGCATCACTTCAGAAGCCAGAAACAGCCAGATTCCAAGCTTGGCGCTGTAAAGACCGGTGTCCGGACGCGCGGAAACGGTGTGCGGAACCTCTCTGTCCGTGAAGAACGGGAAATACTTTGTAATAAGATTAGACATAGATGCCTGTAAATAAACTGTCGTCGCCGCCTCTTTTGGACGTGTCCCTCAGAAGGCGAGTGGCTTCCCTAGTCACGCTGGGACTGAGGATGAAAATCGGTGGGATGCCCTGGAACACTGTACTCGTAAGGTCCGCGAAAAACCTCCACAGGTTTTTCAAAATTACCGTGGGGAGGAGGGGTCGGAGTATCCCAATCAAGCGTAGTCGCGTCCCAAGGATTCCGCCCCACTTTTTTGCCAATCCTCCAGCTTGTGAAGAAGTTGAAAATGAAAACCAACTGAAAAAGCGCCAAAAGACCCGCCGAGGCTGTCATCACCTTGTTCCAGTGAAGCACGGGACCGGCGAGTTGCTCATAGGTCACGCCCCCGTCATACCAGCGACGATGAACGCCAGCCATTCCCTGCAAGAACATGGGGAAAAACAGTCCGTTGATAAAGACCAGGGAGCCCCAAAAGTGAACCTTCCCCAGAAACTCACTCATTTTCCGCCCCGTCACTTTAGGGTACCAGAAGTAAACGCCGGCAAAGAGGCCAAAGATGGTCCCTGGCGCTACCACATAGTGAAAGTGAGCAATCACATAATACGTGTCGTGAAGGAAGAGATCCACGGCGTTAAAAGCCAAGGGAATCCCAGTCAATCCGCCGATTCCAAACATCGGAAGGAAGGCCGTTGCGAACAGCATCGGCGTGTTGAACCGGATGGAACCGCCCCAAAGGGAGAGCAGAAGAGCGGTGAGCAAGATCACAGATGGAACTGAGATCATGATTGTCGTCACTTGGAAGAACGCCGCAACCTTCGCCCCCATGCCAGTCATGTACATGTGGTGCGCCCAAACGATGAAGGAGAGGAAACCAAGAGTAAACACAGAGTAAACCATGGCCTTGTATCCATAGAGAGGCTTACGCGTGTTGTTCGCCACAATTTCAGAAACGATCCCAATTGCAGGAAGAATCAAAACATACACTTCCGGATGCGCCAGAAACCAAAACAGGTGCTGCCAGAGAATCGGGCTGCCTCCGCCGGACCAAGTCTGCGCAACTGTCTGCCCCACCATAAGTCCAGTAGGCATAAAGAAACTCGTGCCAAGCACCCGGTCGGTCAACTGCATGAACCCAGCGGCTTCAAGAGGAGGGAATGCAAGAACCAAGAGGAACGCGGTTACGAACTGGGCCCAAACGAAGAAAGGAAGACGCATCCACGTTAAACCTGGCGCGCGCAGCTGGATGATCGTTGTGATGAAATTAATCGAACCAAGCAAAGAACCGGTGATGTTAAAGACCATCGCAATCAGCCAAATCGTCTGGCCATTGAGCCAGAGGCTCCCGCCCTCCAAATCCGCGATCCCAGCCAGAGGAGGGTACGCCGTCCATCCGGACTTTGCCGCGCTTCCTTTCACAAAAAAACTGCCGGTCATGATAACGCAGCTCGTGAAGAAGCACCAAAAACTAGCCATGTTCAGCTTAGGGAAAGCCATGTCAGGCGCTCCGATTTGAAGGGGCACTACATAATTTCCAAAACCCGCAACAGCGACAGGAACGACCCCGAAGAAAACCATGATCGTCCCATGCATGGCGCCAAAGACATTGTAGCCTGCGGCAGTCAGCGCCCCCGCATCGGTCATCACCGTTTCGCCAAACACACTGCGCAAAAATGCACCCACCACGGGCACAGCAGCCCCTGGGTTTGCAAGCTGCCACCGCATCACGAGCATGAGAAGAAAGCCAAAAAACAAAAAGGACAATCCGGTAATTCCGTACTGCAACCCAATCACCTTATGGTCTGTGGAGAAAACGTATTTCTGCCAGAACCCAAGTTCGTGGTGGTGATGATCGCCATGAGGCTCTGTTCCCCCATGGTGTCCAACATCTGCGGTAGCGATGGTCGACATATATTAAGTCTGTTTGCTGATTTAAAAACTCGCTGGTTTCTGGAAAAATACCACGGAAACCGCCCTTTGCTGATCCAATTCTAACGAAAAACAAGTGTCCGCTCTAGGACATTTACTTAGGAGCGTTACCTTCAGGCCAGGCCTTCAAATCTGCCTCGCTCCAAGATGTTTTGCGATCCATGAACTTTGCCCGTGCCGCCTTGACAACCTCAGAGGAGACCGCAGGTGAGGTGTTTCCGAAACTGCCGCGCACATAGGTGATGGCCGCCGCAATTTTTTCATCCGTAAGCAAAGCCTCCTGGGGCGGCATCATGTTGTTGTAGACCATCCCTTTAACCGTGATCGGACCCATGACACCCTTGAGAATCATCGCCGCAAAGCGCTCAGGCGAACCAGAAACATATTCCGTCCCGATGACAGGAGGAAAAACAGGAGGAAGACCCGCCCCAGTTGGCTGGTGGCAGGCCACGCAAAGCTGCATGTACACGGTCTTGCCTAGCTCCATCTGGTCTTGGGCAAAAGAAGTCTGAACGAGAGAAATAGAAAGAAGTGCCAATAATAATTTCATAAATATCCATCAAAATTTACTGAGGAAACGCCTTCAACTCCGCCTCGGTCCATCCAGTGGGCCTGGCCCCATATTTTTTCCGGGTCTCAGCCACCTGCTCCACTGTCACAGGACTTGCCCCTTCCCCAAACGCTGTCCGCACATAGGATGCAACCTGGGAGATTTTCGTATCCGTAAGTAGCGCCCCCTGCGCTGGCATCATATTATTGTAAGGCTTTCCATCTACAGTGATCGGACCCATGACCCCGTTTAGAATGATCGCGACCAAACGCTCGGGGCTCCCCTTGACATACTCGGAATTGACAAGGGGGGGAAACACGGGGAAAAGCCCCAAACCGGTGGGCTGATGGCAGGCTACACAGATCGCCATATACTGAGCTTTCCCCGCTTCGATATCGACAGCAGCGCCGGTCGTCTTCGCAGTCGCTGCAGAAACTCCTGCAGGGGCGGCGGACTCAACGGCGCCTTCGATAGCCGCATCCGCAGGGATGGCTAATAGTTCGGCCTCTGTCCATGGCGCAGTACGCTCTATCAACTGTTTCTTCAATGCAGCCACCTTGGCCTCTGAAATCTCCGGGGCATTGTTCCCCCACGTGGCGCGCACATAGGAGGCCACAGCGGCGATTTTGCGGTCGGACAAAGCCTTCTCCCACGCTGGCATCGCGCCGTTATAAGTTGCTCCGGCGACCTTGATGGGGCCAGCCACGCCCTTGAGAAGAATTGAAACGAGACGTTTTTCAGAACTGATCACATATTCTGTGCCCACAAGCGTGGGAAATTGGCCTGCAATCCCCAACCCACTCGCTTGATGACACGGCTGACAATTCGAGTAGATGGCCTTCCCCTGCTCCACAAGAGAAAGTTCAACTGGCGCCTGAGTCACCGCTGCAGCTCCGTTCTTCCTAGAGGACAAGAGGTCCGGAGTAGACTCACTTTCATTATACACTGAACCCTGGAAACCCCCGTGATAGATCCCGAGATAAACCCCGGCGAAACAAATGATCGCGGCAAAGATTAGGAGAAGCGCGGGAGGCAACGATTGATTGCCTTCCGCAGGATCAGGAAGCTCGCGCTTCGCAGACGCGGTCACCTTGTGTGCGTCGCGTGAATCAGCGGAATTTTTGGGATCGGAATGATTGGACATCGTTGAAAGAGGGCTTTCGGGCTCTGTCTACATTTACTTCTTTACGGGAGCCAGGGCTGCTATGGCGCCTGCCTCCTTCAAGGGTGAAGAGCGATTGAGCGAGGCTAAATAGGCGACCAATGCCTTTGCATCAGACGACGGGACGATTTCATAACCAGCCTTCGGCGCCAAATGTGCCGGCAAAACCAGTGCATCGGAGGATGGGTGACCAGAGATCTTACGCTCCTCAAAGAGGTAGGCATAGGACGGCATATTCGAACCCTTTACCACCGCCTTGGGGTAGTAAAGATGCTTCAATTGCCAAGCCCTGTCCCTCTTATCAGGCCGAAGTGTGTCCGTCTCCGGCTCATTGCGCCACGTCTCAGAGCCCACATTAGTGAGATCCGGTCCAATGCGAGAGAAACCAAGCACTGGAGGCGCCTCGAAGATATAGTCCCTCGCAACGGTGCGACGACTCCCCCATCCACGGTCAATGTCCGCGGATTCGCTGCCTCTCACAACTTGGGAATGGCAGGCCTGGCAACCTTGCGAAATGTAAACCTCCCGACCGGAAGCCGCATTGCCGCCCTGCGCCACGGGATAAACATCCGTAATGAGACCTTCCTCATCTTTAAAGGAAGGGAGCAACGCGCCAATTTGGCTGTGCGGAGCGTAAACCGTGATACCGAAAGACACCGCGAAACACGCGAGTAAACCGGGGAAAAAGAATCCAGAACGACTCATAGACAGTTCAGGTAAAAATCAGTGCTCGTTGTGAGACTGTAATAGGGTGGGTTCGCCAGCAGGTTGGCCGATGCGCGCTGCCATCAATAGGAAGTGCAACGCAAACAGAAAATAACCTCCGAGCAGGAGGACGAAAGACAATGTATGTCCCCAGAAATAGGAGGACCCCAACTCAATGACCTGCGAAAAAGTAGACTCTCCATCGACAAGCGCAGAGCCCGAAGCGAGTCCGCTCAGAAGGAGCATCGCAGCAGCCATGCAAGCCCCATAGGCAGACCCTAAGAAATGCAGCGAAATGAGACTGGAAGAGAGCCACTCGCAACCAGAGAGACGAGGCATGATGTAGTAGATTGCTCCAAACAGCACCATCGTCGCAGAACCGCGCAAGAGAAGGGCTCGAACTCCGAAATCAAACAACGTGAAATGTACGGCGTAATCGACAGAACGCAGCGCCGAAATAGCCAGCAGAACAGAAGACACCCCGAGAACCGTCACACCAAAAAGAACAAAGTTCATCGAAGGAGACGTCGACGTTACTTCAGCACCCCGAGCTGTTGCCAAAAGGTTGTAAACTGAACCAAGAACCGGCACCAAAAGCAAAATGCTAGCTGAAGCCGAAACCGAAACTAACCAGAGTGGGATTGGTCCGCCAGACAAACGCGCCGCAGAAATGAGCCCTGCTGAGAGGAAATACATCCAAAACAGAGCGCGCCCCATCGGTCCAGAAAACACGGGCCGTCCAGTCACTTTGGGCACGAGATAATAAGCAATGCCTAGGACAACGGGCACAATCCAGAGCCACAGCACACCACTCGCCAGCCATGAAGCCGTCACCTGCTGGACAACACCAGTCACACTTTGAGAGACGATCAGAAGATTCCCTGTAAACAAGCTCCACCCCAACCAAGCCACGCCACCGACGACAAACATCAGTCCCAATCCGGGGCCTTGTTCGCTTCGGTACGTGACTGCGAGCCATGTCGAAATCAAGCAGAGACCTGCAAACATCAAAACAAAAGAAGCCAGAGGAAACTCAAGGCCATTGAATGGACGTAAATTCCCAAGAAGAATGGAACACACTCCAATCAGGACTCCCCCATTCCAAAGCAGAGCACCAAGCGAGATCAGGGATGTTCCGGGAGCCGCGCGCCCCGAGAGACGGGCCACCATCCAAACAACCACTCCAAGGCAAGCCGTCGAGCACCACCCGTAGACAAAGGCCGATTCAGAAGCAGGCGCAAGCCGACCAAAGGTTAAGAAGGACCAGTTAAGAAACTCAGGAAAATGCAGCTTCACGGCGAGCACCGCCCCAAAAAGGGTTGAGAGCAGCAACCAGATCAGACCAGAGAAAAAAAGACCGACAACAGCGGGGCGCACGGCGGCGTCGATCGCAGAACGCGTCGGCGCCAGATGGGCGGCATCGGTGTCGGAGTGGGAGTGTTTAGTATGGCCTGCAGCTTCAGTCATGATTCAGAAAGGCGATGCGTTTCAAAGCTTGCTTTTTAATTCAGTTGCCAACTGCCGGAGCGGGTGCCGGAGCGGGTGCCGGAGCGGGTGCCGGAGCGGGTGCCGGAGCGGGTGCCGGAGCGGGTGCCGGAGCGGGTGCCGGAGCGGGTGCCGGAGCGGGTGCCGGAGCGCCTAGTTTTGGAAACTGAATCGTGGTCGC
>CANJZW010000033.1 GCA_947479475.1 Chthoniobacteraceae bacterium | reverse complement strand
TTTGCGAGACAATTCACGCACCTCCTCGGGCATGTGAGGTAAGCCACCGAAGACGAGAGACATTCAACTCAGACTAAACCCAACTGACAAGGCTCGACGCCAGGACTCTATGCATAAAAAACTAAAAGCTAGGAAGAACGATTGGCGCCCGGAGCTAAATCAACACTTCGCGCTACACGCAGAAGGCGCAATAAATCACATGCACTTAAGGCAATAACTTAACTACTTAAATTCCTCTTCTGCTTTGCTTTACACACATTTTCTTGCGTCCTAAAAAAACTCCTACCGCTAGCAAATTTTTCTCGCCAATGATTTTAATCCCGAGTCCTATCTGCGCCGCGCATTTTCAGCGCATGCCCAAATCTCATGAAAACCACCCTGCCCGCGACCTCATCCTCCACTCCCTTCGGCTGCCTTAATGCCGGTGACGTTGTTTGCCAATTTAGACTGGCCGCCTTCGCTGGCCTCGCCGTGAGCTCCGCTTTTCTGGCGGCGCCGATCGCCCAGGCCGCCTCCCCTTCCCTACCCTCAGGCGCCCAAAGCGTCTCCGGCGCCTCAACCGTCTCCCAGAGCGGCTCCACCCTGACCGTCACGCAGACCACCGACAAAGCCGCTACGAACTGGCAGAGCTTCAATGTCGGCGCAGGCCACACCGTCAATTTTGTCCAGCCCTCGGCCAGCGCCGTCTCCCTCAACCGGGTCATCGGCAACGACGTGTCGGTGATCCAGGGCGCGCTCAACGCCAACGGCCACGTTTTCTTGCTCAACCCTAACGGCGTCCTCTTTACTTCCAGCGCGCAGGTCAACGTCGGCGGTATCGTTGCCTCCACGCTGAACATGAAAACCGAGGATTTCATGGCGGGCCGCTACACCTTCGAAGGCGCCGGTAGAGGCACCATCGTGAATCAGGGGAAAATCACCGCAGCCAAGGGCGGGATTGTCGGACTTATCGCCGCCAAAGTGACCAACACCGGCAGCATCGTCGCGCCCGAGGGCTCGGTCCTGGTCGGGGCGGGCAATCGCGTGACCCTGGATTTGGGAGGACCGATCAAGATCAAGATAGAAGAAAGCGTGCTGGATGCGCTTATCGAACAGGGCGGCGCCATCCGGGCCGACGGCGGACTGGTGTACCTCACCGCGAAAGCCGTGGGCGAGGTGACCAGCACGGTCATCAACCACACTGGCATCACCGAGGCCAAGACACTTGCGGCGGGCAAGGACGGGAAGATTTACCTGATGGGCGGTATGGAGAAGGATCGGATCATCGTAGGGGGTAAACTGGATGCGAGCGCGCCGAATGGCGGCGATGGGGGGTTCATCGAAACGAGCGCGGCGAACGTAAAGATCGCCGCTGATGTGCGCGTGACGACCCTTGCGGCGCAGGGCAAGGCGGGGACGTGGTTGATTGATCCGTTGGATTTTACGATCACGCCAGGCGACGTCGGATCGGTGGAAGATGGCCGTGCGACAGGGAGCAACATTGGCGCCACGACCTTAGGGAATAGTCTTCGCTACGGTAATGTGATCATCCAGACAGGCGATGGCGTCGACGGAAACGGAGATATCAACGTGAATGCTAGAGTCACCAGGGCGTCGGATCCTGAGATCACTTTGCCCGCAACGACGTTGACTCTTGCTGCGGATAGAGACGTGGTGATCGGCTATAACGCGGACACTTACGACGGAGGAATTTTTGGGGCTGCCCGTGCGCCCCTGAATATCGTGATTGCGGCGAGGGCCAGGGGTGGGAGCGTCGGATCGATCAGAGTGCTCAAGAAGCTGGTGAGTTACGGAGGGGACATCACGCTTGGAGGTGGAGACTTGGCGGCAAGTGATTTCGCTGTGGGCCATGACAACATTGAGGGCGTCTATTTAGATAGAGAGGCGCACATTGATGCCACGGGAAGCGGGTCATCGCTCCCCGGTGATGGAAACGCAGAGCTGAACTCGGTGATTCCGGTCGGCTCTTCGGGGGGGAATATTGTCATCAGGGGTAAAGGCGCTCCCACGGCACAAACGAACGGAAGTGGCATTTATATAAACGGAGATTATGGAGGGAGCGCAATTGTAACGGCTGGCAACGGCTCGATAAATCTGGAGGGACATGGGGGGAATTCAACTGCATCAAACTCGAGTTATTGGGCCAGTTCGGCTGGAATTCATATTGGGAACAACACTTTCATCAAAGCGGGGAATGGAAACGTCACCCTAAAAGGTTACGAAGGATCGGGGAACCGCCGATTCGGCATCTCTTCGTTCACAGACAATGGTGAAGACCGTTTACCGGTATTTGTGGGCTCAAACGGTGCAGTCAATATCGAGGGAGACAGCCTCGCCATCTTGGAGGGAAGATTTTCGCTTTACGCCGGTCAAGCAAGCGCAATCAAGGCACCGATCATTGGGGGAAATACTGGAGCGGCTTTTAACTTGGCCAAAACCGGACCGGGTGTCTTGACCCTGTCACGGAATGCGATCGCATGGCCCGCGGTCAGTACCAATCCGACTGCCACCAATGGAGTCTTCAACTCTGAAAACACCGTTTTGTTGAGCGGTGTGAACGCTGCAGAGGCATTTTACGCATTCGGGGTGCGCCCAACCTCCGAAGCTGCAGCGACCCCGGTTTACCTGCGTCTGAACACCGGCTTGAGCAGCGTCTACGGGAACACCCCCGTGTTCACGTATTCCCTCTACGATGCGATTACGGAAGGCAACGTCGTCTCCAATGCGCTTGCCAATCCTTCCGGAACCGTCGTGTGGACTGGAAGTCCAACGGCCAGTTCCAGCGTTGGCGGTTACAGCCTCACTTATGCCAGTGGAATCGAGTTGGGAAGCAGTTCCTACCTGTTAAATGCGGGCGCTGCGGTTTCTTACACGGTAGCCGCGCGCCCGGTTACCATTACGCCGGATGCGAAGATGAAGGTATACGGCAATGTGGATCCCGCCCTGACGTACTCGGTCACGACCGGCAATCTTGTTGGGGCCGACACACTGACTGGCACGCTGAGCCGGGTCGCTGGCGAGAATGTCGGGGGCCGCGTGATTAGCGCCTCAGGCTTCAATGCAGAAGGCATCAACACCAACTACACGGTGAGCACCTCGACAGGCCTGCTGACGATTAGCGCGCGGCCAATTACCATTACGCCGGACGCAAAGACAAAGGTGTACGGCGAATCTGACCCGACGCTCACGTACGCGATTACATCCGGCAACTTGCTCGAAAACGACATCCTCACGGGGGCGTTGACACGCGCGGGCGGTAGCGGTGTAGGAATTTATGCAATCAGCGCAGCTTCCCTGGCCAACGCGAACTACGCGATTACTCCGGTGAACAGCACGCTGACCATCAGCGAGGCCCCGGTCACGGCTACGGCGGCGGTGAGCAGCGTCTACATCGTTCCGCCGGTTGTTTCACGCCCTGCCTCAGCGCAGCTCAGTCTAGGGCTCCAGCTCGTCGATGTAGCGCCGGCTGCAAAAGCTGATTCCAACCAGGTATCAGGAGCGGGAGCACTCGGCTTCGATCCCGATGCCGCCGCCAAACGCGCGCCCGGCACCGTGCTGGTGCTCACTGGAGGCGTCAAACGGGCAGCGGATGACAAAGAAGAAGGCTCAAATAAAAAAGCCTCTACCAACCGCTAGACCCATCCCAAAAAACACCTCTTTTTCTTCGTTATGAATTCATCCCGCTCGAACTTCTTTTCCGCAACCCCTCTTGCGCTCGCAACGCTCGCCTCCGTGTGGGCACCCGGGGCGTTCGCACAGAATGCGCCCGACGTCGGCCAGGTACTTCAGCAAATGAAGCGGCCCCCGGAGCCAGCCTCCAAAAGCCCGAGCCTCAAACCCATCCCCGCCCCCGCCACCGAACGGTTCGCTCCGGGCGGCGCAAAAGTGGTCGTGCGCTCCTTTGTCTTTGGCGGCAACCAGTCCATCGGCAGCGAGGAACTCAACTCCATCCTCGCGGATGCCCTCGGGAAACCCGCGGACATGGCGGCCCTTGGCCGTTTGAGCACCATCGTGTCGGAGTTCTACCACGCCGCCGGCTATCCCTTCGCCCGCGCCTACCTGCCGCCCCAGGAGGTGAGCCGCGGTGTTGTGAAGATCGAAGTCCAGGAAGGCCGCTTCGGCGAAGTCCTCGCCAAGGGCAAGAGCCCCTTTTGGGTCGCCCGGACGCAGTCCTTCCTCAAGCCGCTCAAAACCGGAGAACTCATCAAAAGCTCCGGCCTCGAACGGGTGACTCTGATCCTCGACGACCTGCCCGGGACAAAATTCGTTCCCGTCATCCAGCCCGGAGACAAGGTCGGGACGGGCGACCTGCACGTCTTTGAAGAGCGCGGGCAGCTGATCACCGGCCAGATCGGCGGTGACAATTACGGCAACCGGTACACCGGCGCCTACCGTCTCAACGCGGCGGTCAACATCAACAGCCCCTTCCTCATGGGGGACCAGATCGCCATTTCGAGCACCGTGACCGACGAGACCCTTTGGTTCGGGAGCGCCAACTACGCACTGCCCCTGGGCGGGAGCGGGCTGCGTGCCAACGGAGGCTTCACCCACACCCAGTACGAGCTGGGGAGCGACTTTGCGTCCTCCAACACGAAGGGTACGGCCGACATTTCCAGCGCGGGGCTCAGTTATCCGCTGGTGCGTTCCACCCAGGCGAACCTGAAGCTCGTCCTCAACTACCAGCACAAGGAGCTGCACGAGGACGTAAACACCAACGTCACCAACAAACGCAGCGACAGCGTCCCGCTCAGCGCCGAGTTTGAGCTGCGCGACAGTTTCGGCGGCGGCGGCGTGACTTACGGTTCGGTGGGGTTCACCTACGGAAGTTTGAGCCTCCCCAGCGAAGGGCTTGCGGCCGACACCAACGGCACGGACGGAAACTTT
Organism: Chthoniobacteraceae bacterium; assembly: GCA_947479475.1. Lineage (GTDB taxonomy): Bacteria > Verrucomicrobiota > Verrucomicrobiia > Chthoniobacterales > Chthoniobacteraceae > Chth-196. The sequence continues at coordinate 38,940 of CANJZW010000033.1, read as the reverse complement.
TCCAAGGCCAACGCCGACGTGATGCGGATCCAAGCTCTCCCCCAGAACTTCACCCTGTTCGCCCGCGCGGGCGGCCAGTGGGCGGGCAACAATCTGGACTCCTCTGAAAAGATGAGTCTCGGCGGGGCCAGTGGCGTGCGCGCCTTTCCAAACGGCGAGGCGCTTGGCGACCTAGGCTGGATGACGCAGCTGGAGTTGCGCAAGGCGATCGGCAAATACGCGCCTTATGTGTTTATGGACGCGGGCGGGGTCCGTGTGAACGAATCCCCGGCGGCGGGACAGAACAACGTGCGCAACATTGGGGGCGGCGGGGTTGGGTTGCGTTACCAGCGTGAGAATTGGGAATTCAACGCGTCCTCGGCCTGGCGCGCCTGGGGCGGTTCCCCGCAGGCGGACACACATGTGCACGGCGGAAAGCCGTGTCTGTGGGCGGGCTTGAGCTACCGTTTCTAGGCGGATTAGCGAGTGAACTGGCGTGGCCCGCCCCCCCTTGAAACGGGATGAGCTTGTTGGACAGCCCCATTCAGCCTTCAAATTGATGCGGGACGGGCTTTCCCATGGCATTGCATTGGGGCCCACCCGAGTGCCCCAGAGTGCGGCCACACAGTCTTCCCCTTAAGCGGCAAGTCCCCTAGCGTTGCGCTCAATGTGGCCGGAGGCGATATCTTCTAATTCCGCCAGCGAGGCGATGTGGGAAAAACGCAGGCGCAAATCCCGGGCCTCGGCCATCCCCCTTGAATAGGCCATCAGTCGCGAACGCATAAACTGCATGGTGACTCGCTCCACCCCGGAGCGCAGGGCTGCATCGCGGCAGTGACGCACAATATGTTCCCACTGCTTTTCTAGGACGGGTTCGGGAAGCATCTCGCCCGTCTTCAGGAAGTGCTGGATTCCGCCAAACACCCAGGGCGCACTCATCGCCGCCCGACCCAGCATGATGCCAGACACACCCGTCTGCCGCCGCAAGGCGACGTCCTGAACGGTCGCGACGTCGCCGTTCCCAATCACAGGTATCCCGATGGACGCTGCCACCTCCGCGATCACATTCCAGTCGGCCTCGCCGCTGTAGCCCTGTTCCTTCGTGCGCCCGTGTACGGCGAGCGCGCGCACGCCGCAGCCCTCCAGAATTTTGGCGGTTTCCACGGCGTTGATGGACTTCTGGTCCCAACCGATCCGGATTTTTGCCGTCACCGGGTGGGGCGCGACTGCCTTGACCACCGCGACGGCCACCCGCTCCAAAAGAGGACAGTCCCGAAGAAGGGCAGAGCCGCCGTTTTTGGAGACGACTTTGTTCACCGGGCAGCCAAAATTTAGGTCAATGAAGTCGGGCTGCTTCCATTCCAACACCATCTGTGCGGCGCGCCCTAGGTGTTCGGGGTCCGCCCCGAAGAGTTGGACTCCCAGGGGACGCTCCGCCTCTGTGAAATCCAAATACTCCATCGTGCGTACGTTACGCCTGAAAATCCCCTCCGCCGCCACAAACTCGGTCACGACCACGTCAGCGCCGAATTCCTTGCAGTACCCGCGAAAAAGCGAGTCCGTCACTCCGGCCATCGGGGCAACAAAAAGGGGAAAGCGGTTGTGGAACCACGGAAGCATCCCGTAAATGTAGCGGATCTGATCGGGATGTCCCCTCCCAAAAAGAGCCTCCTCTTCCCAGCCATGCCCTCCTTGCAGCAAACCCTCTTGTCCCGCATCGAAGCCAGCGGCCCCATCTCGTTTACGGAGTTCATGGAGGCGGCGCTTTACGATCCGGAGCGCGGTTACTACGCCTCGGGCAAGGCTAGAATCGGAGCATCGGGCGACTTTGTGACCGCAGTGAGTGCGGGCCCGCTTTTCGGAAGGCTTTTGGCCCGCCAGTTCCACGAAATGTGGAACCATCTTGGGTGTCCTTCCTCCTGGCTTTTAGTCGAACAAGGTGCGTTTGACGGACGCCTTTGCGCCGACATTCTCGAAGGCCTAGCCGACTTCGCTCCCGCGTGTTTCACCGCCACCTCAGTAGCCATCGTCGAGCCCTTTCCCCAGTTTCAAGTCAACCAGGAGACCACTCTCCAGAGATTCCAGAGCAAAATCACCTGGCACCGCTCTTGCGATTCTCTGCCGGTATTTACCGGAGTGCACTATTCCAACGAACTTTTGGACGCCTTCCCGTTCCACATCCTGCGGCGGACGGAAAATGAATGGCAGGAGTTGCGCGTTGGCGCCGAGTCCAACACTTTGGCCTTCGGAACCCACCCGATCGAGGACCCCGAATTGCTCAAAGTTGCTGACTCCCTGCCGTCACTCGAGGCTGGATTTACCAGTGAAGTCGGCCTCCAGCCCCGGACATGGCTTGCAACCTTGCGCCAAAAACTCACAAGAGGCTGGCTGCTCACCTTCGACTACGGAATGACCCAGGATGAGCTCCTGGCCCCCCACCGCAAAAACGGCACCGCCAGCGCTTACCGCTCCCACCAGAGGCAGGACGACCTCCTCTCCAACCCCGGCGAACAGGACCTGACCGCGCACGTCAACTTCACCGCGCGGACGCGGGACGCCCTCGCGGAAGGGTGGCAGCTAGCGGGATACGCCGACCAGCACCGCTTTTTCACGGGCCTTGCCCCTCTGCATTTCCAAGACGCCACACAAAAGCTAACGATGCCTCAGCAACGGGAGCTTTTGGCATTCCGGACCCTGACCCACCCTCAGCTCATGGGTTGCCAATTTAAAGCCTGGAGCCTAAGCCGGGGAGTCGTGAAAAAACTGAGCGGATTTCAATTTGGCTCGACGGCGCTTGACGGCCAGGAGGTCTGAAGAGGACTGGAGAGATCGACCATCTCAAATAGAAACATACTCAAAGAGCATCGACGGGAGGCCTTTCCTACCCCGACTAAGTGGTTTTCTTAGAAAAAAACGTTACCTTCCCGATTGCCCAGTGGTGCGGTTTCCGCCTAACCTAAGCGGATGTTCAAACGTTCCTCGGCAAGTCCGATTTCAGTGATCACAGGCGGGTCCGGTTTTCTCGGTTCCCACCTCACGGATCGTCTTCTTAAAGAGGGACATCGGGTGGTTGGTTTGGACAATTTTATTACGGGAAACCCGGACAACATCGGGCACCTCGCCGGAAACGAGAGCTACCGCTTGATCCGCCAGGATGTTTCAAATTTCATCTTCCTACCTGATGATGTGGACTTTGTGTTCCATTTTGCCTCGCCGGCAAGCCCGATCGATTACTTGGAGCACCCCATTCCCACCCTGAAGGTAGGCGCATTGGGGACACACAACGCCCTCGGGCTTGCAAAAGCCAAGGGCGCAAAATTTCTAATCGCATCTACCAGTGAGTGTTACGGCGACCCTCTGATCCACCCCCAAACGGAGGACTACTGGGGCAATGTCAACCCCATCGGCCCCCGCGGTGTGTACGACGAGGCCAAGCGATTTGCGGAAGCGATGACCATGGCCTACCACCGCTACCACCACATGGACACTAAGATTGTCCGCATCTTTAACACTTACGGGCCCAGAATGCGCCTGCGCGATGGTCGGGTGGTCCCCGCGTTCATCGGGCAAGCCCTCACGGGGGAACCGTTGACTGTTTTTGGAGACGGCTCCCAGACGCGTTCCTTTTGCTACGTGAGCGATCTTATTGATGGCATTTACCGTCTTGCGATGAGCAACTTCCATGAGCCCGTAAACATCGGAAACCCGCGTGAAATGACGATCCGCCAGTTCGGGGAGAACATTCTGCGTTTGACCGGTTCCTCCTCGAAGTTTGAATTTCAGCCCCTACCGGTGGACGACCCGAAGGTGCGCCAACCGGACATTACCCGTGCAAAACAGGTGTTGAACTGGGAACCGAAGGTGGACTTTGAAGTTGGAATCCAGCATACAATAGAATTTTTTCGCAGTCGGATTCAACCCGTTGGGCACTGAACCTAATCCATAGGCCAAGACCCTCGATTGAAGGATTCAGGCTACCCTCCCCTCCCAAAACCCCTAGAACAATGAAAACCACCTCGATCCATACGCTGCTCTTACTATTAAGCGCAGGAATTCCCTCTGGACTGGCTGCAGGCAATCGCGTGGACAACGTCCAACCCAAGGTTGCCGTTGTCGGCACGCCCGAAGTCATGGCCCAAGTCAGGGGGGCAACCCCGAAGCGCCCACGCCCGATATCCGCCAATGAACCCGCCCCGACGTGGCTGGAATTCGAGGCTGATTTCGATGCAATGGAAGACTTTCCCGAACTGGTATTTAAGTACTCCATCATTTTGAAGTTCGGGCAGGCCCGTAAACTCATCGAAGGGGAGGTCACCCACGTCGATATTCCCAAGGGGAAAGACCGGCATTCGGTGATCTACCTGCCGCCCAAGACCCTGAATAAACTTTCCGAAGGGAAACCCTTTACGGCTAACAACGTCCTTGCACTTTGGGTGGAGGTTTTCGCCGCTGGAGAACTCGTCGGAGGGAAATTTAAATCCCCCATCGGAATCACGTCAGAAATGGTGGCAAAAGATAAAGACGCCATTCCAAAGGCGGGCGATCTTTTCTTGAACAAGAGCCAAACCCCCTTTGCCCCGCTCAACTGGGATTACTACGAGGCTGTCAAACCATCCACTCGCTAGGGAACGCCTCCCTCTGAGCGGTTCCAACCCAGAAAACTACCGGAGCCCCTTTCTACAGTCGGATTCGTCCAGCTTTTAATCGTCTTCTTCACAGCAGCGTCAAGCCCATGTCCACCCCGAAAAGGATCATCACCTTAAGCATTGGTTCCCAGACAATTTCCCTCGCCGAGTTCCGGCCAGGGAAGAAGAAGGGTTCGATCAGCCTCCACTCGCTTGAAACTCGGGCGCTGATGGCCGACCCAGCGGCTGACGCCACGCGCGTCTCACAGGCGACACTTTTGATGGGGGAAATGGTTGGAAGCCTGAAGGCAAAATCCGAAGCTGTTAGAGTCACGCTTCCCTCGCAAGCCACCTTCAGCCGGATGGTCAAGGTGCCCGCAATGGGCGGGACGGAACTCGCCGAAACGGTTTCTTACGAAGCCAAACAGAACATCCCCTACCCCTTGGAGGAGGTAATCTGGGACTACCGCGTTGTTTTTGAAACCGAGGAACACGATCCGGAGGTGCTGATCGTTGCTGCCAAAACGGATATCCTGGAAGACTGGACGACGGTGATCCAGGGGGCCAATTTGATCCCGACGGGGATAGAGCTGTCCAACGTCGCCTTGCTAAACGCCTTCCGTTACAACTACGGGGAGCCTCCTGGCTGCTCTCTCTTGATTGACCTGGGCGCACGCACCACAAATCTCATTTTTGTGGAACCCGGCAAGTTTTTCATACGCACCATCTCCTCGGGAGGAAGCGCACTGACTTCCGCTGTGGCGAAAGAGTTTGGCGAGTCCTTTTTCCTGGCAGAATCCCGGAAAATCACCGATGGATTCGTTGCGCAGGGCTCCAACTACGCCGATTCCGAGGATCCGGAGTTGGCAAAACTCTCGAAGGTGCTCCGTAATGCGGCCACGCGATTGCACGCGGAGGTGGCTCGCTCGGTCTCCTTTTACCGGTCTCAGCAGGGAGGTACGGCGCCTCAGCGCGTGTATCTCTGCGGAGGCGGGACTGCGGTGCCGATGATGCTCGAGTTTTGGGAGGAAAAGCTGGGGATCCCTGCGGAGCTCTTTAACCCGCTGCGTTGCGTGGGCCTGGCAAAGGGGGCAAACGCGGAAAAAATCGCCCCTCTTGCGCCCATGCTTGGAGAACATGTTGGGCTGGCACTGCAGGCAGCCCTCGAGTGCCCCGTATCGGTCAACATCCTCCCGCCTGCATTATTGCGCAAAAAGGTTGTAGGCCAGTATGCTCTAGTCGCGATCTTGGCCGCGGCGTGTTTGTCTGCCCCAATGCTGGCGTGGGGTATTCACTTGGGTAAGGGCGCACAGATTGCCTCGGCACAGGCAAATGGCCTCACCAAGGAAATCGATGAAGCCAAGAAATGGGACAACGAAATCAAGGCAGTCAGCGAGAAAATCCGACACACCTTAAGAATCTCCGCACCTTTGGAGCGTGCCGCCATTGACCGTGGCTACTGGGTCACCCTTCTGGAGACCATTCATACTTGCCTTCCAAAAGAACTTGTGTGGGTCACAAGCCTGGAACTGGTCAAGCCGGCCCTGCCAAACCCCAATGGAGCGCCTCCGCCCGCGGCACAGACCGCGGGCCAGAAACCAGGATCAGTTCGTTTAATGCTCAGAGGGTTTTACCTCGAAAATCCGAAAGGTGTAGAGGTTGTGGACGAATTCGGAATGGCCCTCAAATTCAAGTCCTCCATGGACGGTGCGTTAGCCGAGCGTGCCGCGAGCGGAGTACGGACAACGCCGGAAGAAGCGATCGCGTTGCGCGCTGAGGAAGTAAGAAAAATCAAAGCGGAATGTGAACGCGCCCGTTGGAGCGAAGACAACATCGAGAAGTTTTGCGACGCCTTGAAAACAATCGTTTTCCCAGACCATCCCACCACTTTTCTTGTTTCCCCCATTCAGGACTGGGTACGCCCAAATACACCGAGCCCGACAGACTGGGCACAGGAGTTTGCCATTCCTCTGGATCTGCTCTCTCCGCCAATCACCTTTTCCCCCATCACCCCCCAATGAATCCCGTTATCAAAGAATATAAAGGCTTGATCGCGGCGGCGACCTTCGCGGTTCTCGGGGTCTCGGCAAGCGGGGCCTTCGTTTGGTTCGCTTACCAGGACCGGGTGACTGAAACCCAGCTACTCAAAAAAAGGAGCGATGAAATCAACCGCTTCCGAAATGCTTCGCCGCCCCCTACGAAGGACCATTCCAAACAACTGCAATTGCAGCTTGAGGCCACGGAAAAGGCCTACAAAACCCTGCGCGAAGCGCTCATCGAGAACGACAAATTCCCGCCTAACGCCATTTCCCCGCAGGACTTCCAGAAGTCACTCAACGAAAAGGCGCAAGCTCTCTTTAAGAAGTCGGAAAAAGAAACAGTGACTCTCCCAATCTCAGAGGCCGAGGGGAATACCGACTCGTTTTTCTACCTCAGCTTCAAAGAGTTCAAAACCAAGCCCCCCTCTCCTGAAAAGGCACCCGGCTTAAACCGCCAGTTGCAAATCACGGAACTCTTGCTCAACCATCTTATCGACAATCACCCGCTTGCGATTCGCAAGGTGAGGTTGGTTGAACCGGAGCCCCCCCCCTTGGCTCCGCCACTTGGAAAGGCGGCGGCCGCCAAAAAAGATGCAAAACCTGTGGAGCCCCCGGCTCCACCAATGGTCGCGCAAACCTTTGACATCCACTTCAGCGCCAGGCCCGAAAATCTACGTGAGTTCCTGAATGCCTTGGCCAAAGAAAAGCAGGCGTTTTTTGTTCCCCGCAATCTGAAGGTGGTTAACAGCAAGGAAAAAGAGTCTCCCAAAAAGGGGGAGGCGCCCATTGCCGGAGCCGCTTTAGCGCTCGGCCAACAAAACGCCCCCACCGCCCCCACCTCGCCAATCGCGGCGGACAATTCGGCTCGCTATGTTTTAGGTGACGAATTTGTTGAAGTAGAATTGACCGTAGACGCCCTGACGGTCCCCCCTCAGGCAGACGCCCCCACCAAAGACGTCCCAAAAAGGTAATGAGCTTCTTTAAAACCAACGCACACTGGCTCGCACTTTCAACTGCGGCAACCATTTCCGTAGCTGGAACCTTTTTTTTATTTCAGGACATCCAAAGCTTTCCCGAAGCCATTGAGAAACTTTTCCCGAAACAGATTACACCCAAAAAAGCAGCCCCCATTCAACTTGATGGATTAAAAACCGCCGCTCAACTCGTGGGAACTTCCGGGCAGTGGAAAACCGAACATCCATCCCTTCTTTTTGTTTCCGAGCCCTACCTCATGGAACCGGATGGCCCCAAACGCCCGAAAGAAGGAAGTATCCACCGGCACAGCAAAACGAACCAACCGATTCCTAATTCTTGGTTTTTACAATTTGGATTGAAGCTGCGCCTCCCCACCATCACTTCGGAAGACACGGATGGGGACGGGTTCACCAATGAAGAAGAATGGCTGGCGGGAACCGATCCCACGGACGCGGCTTCACACCCTGCGATTCTTACAAAGCTATTTTTCAAGGGTGAAACGGTCACCCACAACCGCATCTCGTTCCTTCAATATCTCGGGGATGTTTCGAAACTAGCCACCCTTAAAATCACTATCCGCAGGGACGATGCTCCAAAACGCCCCCAGACCGACATTAAAATCGGAGACCTAATTCCCGATACTGAGATTAAATTGGTCGGGTTCGCAACACGGCGTAAGGATGACTCCGGAATTAAGGACGCACTAGATGGATCCCTGGTGAATTTAGTGGATGGAAAAACGGGAGCCAAGTCGGACGCGGAAATCAAGGGAAGACCCGCGGACTTTGTAGACAAAACAATTTCTTTTGAATTAAATTATCAAAAGGAAAGACGACCTTTTATTACAAAGCCTGGACAAACAATCAGCTTAAATGCTGAAGAAAACTATGTTGTCGTTGACTCCTCTCCGACGAGCGCGACGCTGAAAGACAAAGACGGCAAAATGATCGAAGTGAGCCGTAGCCAGGCAGAGTAATCCCCCCTTAACGCCAAATGAAACCAAGCTCTCCGTTTTTCTCCGTTTCCGCTAACCCGGGCGTGTTACTGGGCCTTTCCCCCCTCCTTGCGGCCCACGTGATTTTCGCGGTGGGCCCCCAAGGCACTGAACCGAGGCCACAGCCCAGAGCCGAAAGGTCTTCGGCTTCGGCCTCCATATCCATCGCCGATCTTAGCGCTAAGGAGGTCAAGCGTCGCGAAGAAGGCCGCTTGAAAGCGATCAAAGAAATTGAGCAAGCCGAGCAAATGATGGGGCTCAAGCAATACGACCAGGCGGTCCAACTTTTTGGCGCGGCGCTCGACCTGCTGCCCCAGTCCCAAATCGTTTCCGCCGAACGCGAGGTTGCCCTGCGCGGATTCAGGGACGCATCGCTTGAACTAGCAGCGGTTCGGATCAGTGAGGGGCGCTACCGGACCAAGCCGGACCAAAGAGTCCCCAGCGCCGAGGATGCGCTCTCAACGTTGTTAAAGCGCGATCCAACCAACCGAAAAGCCCTTCGCCTTCAAGAGCAGCTTTACACTCCAGGCTATTTTAATCCCACGATCACTCCTGAGTTCAGGGAAGACGTAGAGAAGGTGAAAGGATTTCTGCTCGAAGGCAGGGGGTTTATGAATAGCGGTCGCTTTGATCTGGCGATAAAACGGGCAGACCAGGCACTTGATATCGACCCGTATAATTCCGGCGCTCGGAAGCTCCAGGAAGAAGCCAATAATGCGATCAAAAACTATGCAGATGGTGGGTACAACGAGGCCCGCAGCAGAGCCATGCGCGATGTGCAAAAGGGTTGGGTGAACCCTGTAAAACGGTATGGCAATACGGCCACGACCTCCGTCACCCCGCAAACGGTTGAGACCAGCCAGGTGGAAAAACTCCGCCGCAAGGTGCAGGAAATCACGATTCCTGAGGTGCAGTTCACAGACAAGTCCCTAATCGAAGTCGCGGCAATGCTCACAGAGGCGTCCCGCGCTGCAGACCGTGCCTCCGGAGGGCAAGGCGGCGTTCTCATTATCGCGAATTTTCCTGGTGTCGGTTCTTCAGGTGGGGCGGGCCCCACCACCAATCTTACGGACCTCAGTGCGCCAAGCGCGGGTGCCGCTTCGGGCGGGGTTCCTTCGGTGAGTATCCCGAAGATCCCGAATTTCAAACTAAGTGAAATTCTCAAAATCGTCACAGAGTCCTCTCAGACCAAGTGGACCATCAAAGAAAACTGGGTGGAGATTGTTCCCAAAACCACGCCCACAGATAACCTCGTGCTTCGAAACTGGACGGTTTCCCCCTTCATGTTTAGCAGTGCCGGGCCGAAGGTGGACGACCTGAGTTCGACGGGGTTGGGAGCGAGTGTGCTCGGAGCGGCGGCTGCGCCCAAGAGCGGGGGCAAGCGGCGCGTGGATCCAAAGGAGTTCTTGAGCACCCAGAATGTTCAGTTCACAGCCCCAGGCTCAACCGCAACATATAATCCGCGCAATAAAAACCTCACGGTTTATAACACGGTGGAAATGCTGGATCTTGTGGACTCCATTGTTTCCGATTCCGAAGGCCAGAGTCCGGTCCAGATTGATATTCGCGCGAAGTTTGTCGAATTCAGTCAGTCCAATTTAAAGGAGCTTTCTTTCGACTGGTTGCTCGGCCAGTCCAACGTCCCCGGATCCACGAATATTTTCAGCGGGGGCGGTACGACGGGGGCACTCAGACCCTCCCTCAACACCTCAGACTACCCTTTCACCATTCCACAAAATGGATTGTATCCCAACGGGGGTGCTCCCGTGGGGGTCAACCCTGTGACGAGCGGAAACCGGTCAGGCAACTTGGCCCTCAGTTCGAACGCGATTGACGCCCTGCTCGCGGGCGCCACCGGCGGTACTGGGCTTGCGAGCCCGGCTGCCTTTGCGCTTGCCGGGGCATTCACGGACCCCCAGTTCCAGCTGGTCGTACGCGCCCTCAACCAACGCAAGGACATCGATCTGCTCTCCAGTCCCAGTATTACAGCGAGAGATCAAGAAGAGGCCTCCATCGATATCATTCGGGAGTTCAAATATCCTACGGAATTCACGCCGCCCTCCCTTCCTCCGGCTTCGACGGGGGCCGTCACCGCGGGCGGTTCGCCGCCCCCGATTGTCGTGACTCCCACCACTCCTGCCGCCTTCGATAAAAAAGAAACGGGGGTGAGTCTGAAAGTCACCCCTTCAATCAAGGGGGATAATTACGCCATCGACCTTGACCTGCATCCCACCGTCACGGAGTTCGAGGGCTTCATCAATTATGGCAGCCCAATTCAAACGGTTGCAGCTACTTCAGCTGTTTCTGCCAGCGGCTTCACGGTGGCATCCACCCCAAGGGCCGTGACGCTCACCGACAACGTCATCAACCAGCCGATCTTTTCCGTGCGCAAGATCAACACCAACGTCACCCTGCTCGATGGTGAAACCATCGCCCTCGGCGGTTTGATTCGCGAGGATGTACAGAAGGTCAACGACAAGGTGCCTGTTTTGGGAGACATCCCACTCGTGGGAAGACTATTCCGCTCGAGTGTCGACCAGCACATCAAGAAGAACCTGACCATTTTTGTCACCGCGCGCATCATCGACGCTTCAGGCCAACCGCTCAAGGCGACGAAGGCGGAGACAGAGCCCGAGGAAGTGCCTTCGCTAACGGGAGACATGCCTCTGATCCTCTCCCCCCGGTAATTTCTGGGGACACTCTATGCCCGTGATTGGGATCACTGGGGGGGCTGCTTGTGGAAAAACAACTTTCACAAAACTCCTGGCTTCGCACCTCCCAAGAGTTCTGATTTTCAGTGCCGACGAGGAGGTGAGGAGGCTCACGGATCGGAACCCCGAAGTAAGAGATGCGATCACCCGTCTCCTGCCTGCAGCGTACACGCCAGAGGGGGGGTACGATCGAAAGCAGGTGAGGCAAGAGATCTTTAGGCAGCCTGAGCTGAGGGAAAGCCTGAATGCCATCCTGCATCCGAGGGTGAGGGAAGCTTGGTCTCGGCTTGCAGAAACCTGTAGAAACAACGAGAACTGGCTTTTGGCGGAAATTCCGCTATTATACGAGACAGGCGCAGACTCCTTGTGCGACCGCATCACTACGGTGGGTTGCACGGCGGAAACGCAGTTGCACCGACTGATGGTGCTGCGGGGTCTGTCTCTGAAAGTGGCTGAACAAGTCAGAGTTGCCCAATGCAGCCTTGAGGAGAAAATCAGCCGCGCCGACCATCTTATCTGGAATGACTGTCCCCTTAACTGCCTCAACCGCCAAGCCGCGCTCTGTGCCGCCTGGCTCCAAAACCACTTTGCCTGAACCCGTGACCGACGCATCCCAAGAGTCCTTTCCTGAATCGCTGCCCGAATCCCATGCAGGATCCCATGCAGGATCCCATGCAGGATCCCATGCAGGATCCCATGCAGGATCCCATGCAGGATCCCTGCCACCGGCCGAGCACTCCGGTCCCCGGGTGGACCACGCCTCTACGGCGCCCCTCCCGGTCTCTCCGCCCCCTGCGTCTTTGGATCTCGAAGACCTCCACGAATTGACTCTCCAAGAACTGGCGGAGCGCGCCACCCAGTACGGCGTGCGCTTCCATCCGGACAAATCACGCCATCACCTCGTCTTTGACATCTGCCGCACGCTGGCGGAACGGGGAACGGATCTGACGGGGTCGGCGATTGTGGACGTCAACGCCCAGGGGGCTGCCTTCCTTCGCTGGCAGCGCTACAACTTCCGTCCCCTGCCCCAGGACGTCCAGATCCCCTCCCACATCGAGCGCCAACTGCACCTCAAGCCGGGTCTGAAGGTGCGTGCCCGCCTGCGCGCCCCCCGTGATCGGGAACGTTTTTTAGTGGCGGAGGAAATCCTCAACATCGAAGGCATTCCAACTACAGAGTGGCTCGAACCCAAAGACTTCGAGCGACTGACCGCGATGCACCCCACCTCGCGCATTGTTCTCGAGCGCACGGGAGACAGGTCCATCAGCCCCCGTGCCGTCGACCTCATCGCCCCCCTCGGCAGGGGCCAGCGGGGCCTTTTGGTCGCGCCCCCGCGCACGGGAAAAACGATCCTGCTGAAAGAAATCGCCCACGCCATCCGCTCCAACTCTCCGGAAACCGTCCTGCTGATTCTCCTGGTGGACGAACGTCCGGAAGAGGTTACGGATTTCAGGCGGGCTCTGGACTGCGAGATTTATTCGTCGACGTTTGATGAAAATGCCCTCCGCCACACGCAGGTGGCTGAAATGGTACTGGAGCGGGCAAAACGCCTGGTGGAACTGAAAAAGGATGTGGTCATCCTGCTGGATTCCATCACCCGGCTTTCCCGCGGCTATAACAACATGCAGGGCAACAAGGGCCGCATCATGTCGGGCGGGGTGGACGCCAAGGCCCTCGTAAAACCGAAGCGGTTTTTCGGAGCCGCCCGCAACACCGAGGAGGGGGGCAGCCTCACGATTCTCGCGACGGCTCTTGTGGAAACCCAAAGCAAGATGGACGACCTCATCTTTGAAGAATTCAAGGGCACAGGAAATATGGAACTGCGACTGGACAGGGCGCTCTCCGAGAAGCGCATCTTCCCGGCGATCAACATCCCACAGTCCGGCACGCGCCGGGACGAACTGCTTTACCACCCCAAGGAGTTTGACAAAATCAGTGTCCTGCGCCGCCAGTTGGCCGCACTGCCGCCCATCGAAGCCACCGAACTGCTCACCCAGGCCTTGCGCAACCATAGTTCAAACGCCGAGTTGCTGTTACGTGGACTAAGAGCATGAGCGGCTCCGATAATCCTCGGTCACCTAAGCCCCCAAAGTCCCCAAAAGGAGTACTTCCCGCCGCAGATCCAAAGCCCGGAAAATGGTTCCGTAACCTGGTGGACCGGCTCTTCGGCAGCAAACCCACTCCCACCGCAGGCCCCCAGGCAAACCGCGCCTCCAAAAAATCAGAGCCAACCCCAAGGAGCGAGGGCGGTGAAGGGCCTAGGCAGGACCGTTCACGCCAATCCAAACAAAGGCCTCCCAGGGAATATTCCACCGCGAACCGGGCAGAACGCCGCACCCCCGAGGGTTCTGCATCCGCCCCCTCTGGACGTGCCGGCCCGGAAGCGCCGCCTTTTCGAATGGTCTCATCCTCTGCGGAACTTCTAGAGGCGGTGCAATTGTTCGGCCCCCACCCGCGGATTGCACTGGATACCGAGGCGGACAGTTTGCACTGTTATTTTGACAAAATGTGCCTCGTGCAGGTCACCGTTCCGGGCTCGAACCTGCTCATTGACCCCTTGGCTGGATTCTCGCTGGATCCTCTTTTTGAGGCGCTGGAGGGTAAGACCGTCATCATTCATAGCGCGGACTACGATTTGCGGCTGCTGCGGCGCTGCGGATACACCGGTCCGACGGTTCTTTTCGACACCATGCTGGCCGCCCGCCTGTGCGGTGCGACGGAGTTCGGGCTTGCGGCGCTGCTGCACCAGTATTTTGGGGTGACTCTGGCCAAGGCCTCGCAGAAGGCAAACTGGGCAAGGCGTCCCCTCCCCCCGGAGATGCTGGCGTACGCCGTCAACGACACCCTCAACCTGCTGACGCTCGCTGAAATTCAGGAGGCGCGTTTGCGGGAACTGGGACGCTGGAGCTGGTTTGAACAAATGTGCGAAAAGGCCATTCGTTCCGCCGCGTTTACCCGCGAGCGCGACCCGGACAGCCTCTGGCGCATCAGCGGTTACGCGGATTTGAGCCCCCGGGGGACGGCCGTCCTGCGGGCACTCTGGCATTGGCGCGACCAGGAAGCGCAGTCTGTTGACAAACCCGCGTTTCACATTCTCAACAACGATCTGTTGCTGGATTTTTCCGAGGCTTTCGACAAGGGACAAACACCAGAACCAAGACATCTGCGAGGTTCCCGCCTTACGCGGATGCGCGAGGCCGTGAATGTGGCGATGCAGCTTTCTGAGGAAGAATACCCGAAGGCCATACGCAAACCCCGTTTGAGAACCACGCAAGATCAGGAGGCGCGGTTCCGAGAATTGCGTAAAACCCGGGATGCCATCGCGCAGGATCTGAATTTGGATCCGACCCTCATTGCTCCCAAGGCGACTTTGGAGCAACTTTCCCGAAACGAGGAACAGGCCTTCGAATCTTTGATGCCTTGGCAGCGGGAATGCCTGGGAATTTAAGAGCAGCTTCTGCGAAGCACGGGGCAACTCAGGCGCAGACTTAACCGACCCCCGCCCGGACCGGTGGCGGCCAGCCTTAGGGACGATGGCGGCCAGCCTTAGGGACGATGGCGGCCAGCCTTAGGGACGATGGCGGCCAGCCTTAGGGCCGGTGGCGGCCAGCCCTCCAGCCCCGAGAAAGTCTTGGCAGACGGGAAGGCGGGCGGCAGAAGAGGCGGTTCCTCCCTGGGCGTTCTCTCTTGACTCAACCGATTTCTACGGGTAGGTTTCCCGACCGGCTAGAGAGAGAAGGCGGGCCCAGAAGGTCCGTGTGCGAAAGTGGGTTCAGTGGACCCACTTTTTTTCGTCTCTGGCACCTCCATAAGTATGAACAGCGAAATCCTGGCAGGACTGGACTTTTTTGAGCGAGACAAAGGCATCAAGCGCGAAGTGCTTCTTGAAGCCATGAACAACGCCCTGTTGACGGCCGCCCGCAAGGCTGTGGGTCCCGCCCGCGACTTGCGCGTTGAATTTGATGCCAAAGCCTCCAGCTTCAAGACAATCGCCAAGCTTATTGTCGTCGAGCGCGTCACCAATAAACACGACGAAATCAGCCTAACCGAGGCGCTCAAGGTAAAGCCTGACACCAAAGTCGGAGAAGAAATCGACGTGCAGGTGACCCCCAAGGACTTCGGCCGTATTGCGGCCCAGACGGCCCGCCAGGCGATGATGCAACGCATCCGTCAGGCAGAAAAAGAGATGATCTACGACGAGTTCAAGGATCGGGCCGGCGAAATCGTGAACGGAACCGTGCGGCGCTTTGAGCGCTCGGATGTGATTGTGGACCTTGGCAAATTTGAGGGAGTCATGCCCAACCGCGAACGGGTTGCCACTGAAGAATACGCCATCGGTGACCGCGTGCGCGCCTATGTCGTTGCCGTGGAAAACGGGGTGCGTGGGCCAGAAATCATTCTCTCCCGGAGTCATCCGAATTTTGTGCGTCGCCTGTTTGAAACGGAAGTGGCGGAGATAGCGGACGGCACGGTAATCATCAAGGGAATCGCCCGTGAGGCGGGACACCGCACCAAGATCGCCGTTTGGAGTCCAAACGAGAAAGTCGACCCAGTCGGCGCGTGCGTGGGCATGCGTGGCGCGCGAGTAAAAAACATTGTTCGTGAATTGAACAATGAGAAAGTGGACATCATCCGCTGGAGCAGCGACATCAAAGAACTTGTCATCGAAGCGCTTAAGCCGGCACGAATCAAGTCCCTCACCCTCGACGAGGCGAAAAAGAACGTCAATATCAAGGTGGACGACGACCAGTTGTCTCTGGCCATCGGCAAACGCGGCCAGAACGCTCGCCTGACCTCGCGCCTCACCGGTTGGGATATCTCAATCACCAAGGACGAATCCGTCCGTGAAGCCTTCGAGCAAAATGTCGAAAAAGGCATCGCCGGCCTCATGAGCGCGCTGTCCGTGACCGAAGAGGTCGCGCGCAAGCTCACGGAAGCTGGAATGGTCAGCGCCGATGCGCTGGGCGACCCTCAGGACATCTGCGACGTGGTTGGCTGTGACTTGGCCACGGCCGAGCAGATTTACGCCGCCGCGCAGGCTGCCATTTCCGGAGCCGCGAAGGCCTAACCCCCTCTGATTCCCTCACCTTTTTTTTCATAACCCGCCCCCCTCGCTTCCTCGTACATCGCTCTGAATGGCAACTCGATCCCCACGCTCCACCACCCCGAAAACAGCAGTTGCGACCTCCGCTGCAAAAAAGACCACGGCGCGGTCAACCTCCTCTGCTGCCTCCGGGTCAAAGAGCAAAACGGCGGCACCGGCCGAGCCGGCTGCTCCGACGCCCCCACCGGCCCCGAAGCCTGTGACGGTCTCCCTCATCGACGACAAGCCAAAACCCGAGCGCAAGCGGTCGGTTTCCTCGCTTCGGCCGTTCAAGGCGCTGCCGTCCATTTCGAAGCTCCTGGAACCAGAGCCTCCCGAAGTCACGCCTGAAGAATTAGCGGCTCAAGCTGCTGAAATCGCGGAAATTGCTGCAGCAGAAGCTGCGGCAGCGGCCGAAGCGGAAGCCGCAGCCAAGGCTCTGGAAGCTCCGGAACCTGTGGCTCCGGTGGACGACAAAGTCGTCCATCTCAAACCTCCGATTGGCGTGCGCGACCTCGCGGCTGCGCTCAAACTGAAACCCTTCGAGGTCATACGCGACCTGATGGGGATGAACATTTTTGTCAACCTCAACCAGACGGTTGATGTAGAGATCGCCAGCGCCGTGTGTAAACGGCACGGGTACACCTTTGAGCGTGAAAAGCGCGAAAAAGGAGCGGGCGTCCACAAGCAGGTGGAAAAAATCGTGGAACCGCCCAAGGTGACCGAAAAGGTGAAAGCCGCAGAACTCAAGCTGCGGCCGCCGATCGTTGCCTTCCTGGGGCACGTCGACCACGGCAAGACCACCCTGATGGACGCCATCCGCAAGGCGCGCGTGGCTGCCGGGGAAGCCGGGGGCATCACGCAGCACATCGGCGCCTATTCGGTCTCCTACAAAGACCACAGCATCACCTTTTTGGACACCCCGGGCCATGCGGCATTCACAGCCATGCGCGCCCGCGGGGCCAATGTCACGGACATCGTCGTCCTCGTGGTGGCCGCCGATGACGGCATCATGCCCCAGACCGTGGAGGCTCTGGCCCACGCGCGTGCGGCAAAGGTGCAGATCATCGTGGCCATCACCAAGACCGATACCAACGGCGCCAACATCGACCGGGTCAAAGGGCAGCTCCAAGAAAAGGGCCTCTCCCCGGAAGACTGGGGCGGCGAAACCATTTGCGTGCCCGTGGCGGCTCTCAAGGGAGTCGGGGTGGACACGCTGCTTGAGAACATCCTCCTAGTCTCGGAAGTGGCGGAACTCAAGGCGACCGAAGGCGGCGTGGCCCGTGCGACCGTGATTGAAGCGCAGCTCGAACAGGGCCGCGGCCCAACAGCGACCCTCATCGTGCGCACAGGAACGCTCAAAGTGGGCGACGCTTTTATCTGCGGAAACTTCAGCGGCAAGATCAAGGGTCTGCTCAGCGATTCGAACAAACCCATCAAATCAGCCTCGGCCTCCACCCCGGTGAAGGTGGTTGGTTTCGCGGGGCTTCCCAACGCCGGCGACGAACTGGTCGTAATGGAAAGCGAAAAGGCGGCTTCGATTCTTTCCGAAGAGCGCATCAACAAATTGCGGCTGAACAAACTGGCTGCCCCCAGTCGTCCCACCTTGGAGAACCTTTTCCAATCGATTGCGGATGAAAACCGCAAGTCGATGCGGGTGATCGTGAAGGCGGACGTCCAGGGCTCCAGCGAAGCGCTGGTCAATTCGCTCAAACAGATCCAGAGCAAAAAGATAGACCTCGAAATCCTCCACAGTGCTGTGGGGCCGATTACCGAAAACGACGTGCTTCTCGCCGCGGCCTCCAATGCGATTGTCATCGGCTTCAATGTGAAGGTCGAAAACAACGCCGCCGGCGCTGCAAAGAGGGAGGGCGTTCAGGTCAAACTTTACTCCATCATTTACGAACTGCTTGATCAGGTGAAGGAGGCGATGGCCGGAATGCTGGATCCCGAATCGCGCGAGAGCGTGGTTGGGCATGCCGAAGTGCGCCGCGTATTCGACCTCACCAAGGGCTGTGTGGCGGGTAGTTACGTCACAGACGGGCGGATCATCCGCTCTGGCCGTGCCCGCGTGTTACGGGGCCGTCAGGCCATTTACGATGGAGGCCTCTCCACGCTTCGCCGCTTTACGGACGACGTGAAGGAAGTCCGCAACGGGATGGAATGTGGGATCAAGCTTGGAAACTTCGACGAATACGAAGAAGGCGACATTATTGAGTGCTACGTCCTTGAAAAAGTGGCGCAACAACTCTGAGTAACTCTTCCGGTTAGCCAAGGCGCAGGCGTCCTTGGCGCCGGTTTTTTTGCATGGCAAAACATCGACTCGAACGCATCAACGAACTCCTCAAGCGTGAAATGGGGGACCTGCTCCGGCGAGAGCTCCATTTTGATGCGCAACTCGTGACGGTCCAGCATGTGGACGTCACCCCCGACCTCAAAAACGCGCACGTTTACATGTCCGTCATCGGCACGGAAAAGCAGCGAAAGGGAGTGATGTCGCTTCTGCGCACGCGTTGTCCGCACCTGCAGTTTCTGCTGTCGCGCAGGGTGATCATGAAATACACCCCGCACCTGCATTTCAAACTGGATGAGGGAATTGAACGCGGCACGCGGATCATCAACCTCATGGACGAGCTAGCCCTCCTTCCCGCGAACGAAGAAGCCGGGGCGGACGACTTGGACCAACCCACCGCTCCGCCCCTGCCCTAGCCGACTTGGTCTCCAGTTCCCGCCCGGGTTGAGGGGACTCTTCTTTTACAGGATGGGGACTCTCTTTTCACAGAATCACTAACGGTGCCCGGCGCACAGTTTTTGAGCTCCCTGTCCGTCTCCCCGTGTACCATTCTGCGGTTATTTCATGAATTCCAACTCCACCCTTGATGCCATTGCCTCCGTCCTCCGGAATAAGCAGCGGTTCCTCGTTCTGAGCCACTTTCGTCCCGATGGGGACGCCATCGGGTGCGCACTTGCCATGGGGCTTTGCCTCAAGGAAATGGGCAAAGAAGTGAAGGTCTGGAACGAGGATGGACTGCCGCAGCGCTTCGCTTTCCTTCAGCAATCGGCTCTCATCAACACCCCTCCGCAGGCGGCAGAAGCCTTCGAAGTCGTCATTGTCCTGGATACCGCAGTGCGCAACCGGGTGGGTGCACGGTGCCTGGAAAAAATCGCTCCTGGCGCCCTTTGGATCAACATCGACCACCACGTCTCCAACGACCGCCTCGGGGATCTCCTCTACATCGACTCAGCGGCCCCCGCCGCAGGACAAATCCTCTTTGAACTCTTTCAGCAGTGCGGCCTGCCTCTGACGGCCCCCATGGCGGATGCCTTGTACGCAGCCATTTCGACCGATACGGGCTCCTTCCAATACCCCAACACCACCGCCAGGACCTACGAGATTGCCGCTGAACTGGTGCGCTTGGGCGTGAACATTGGGGCGATCAACCAGGCTCTTTACGAAAACAGCCCTCGCCGCCGCCTCGAGTTGCTGCGCGCCCTTCTCAACGTGCTCCGTTTCAGCTCCGGGGAACGCGTCGCCAGCTTTGCCCTCAGCGCCCAAACCGCCTTCGACCTCGGGACAATCCCAGACGACACCGAGGGGCTTATCGATACGATTCGGAGCATCGAAGGCGTGGTGGTGGCGGCCTTTTTCGAAGAACTCGAAGGCGGCCTCATCCGCCTGAGCCTGCGCTCCAAGGACGCACGGGTGGACGTGTGCGCCATCTGTGGGGAATTTGGAGGCGGCGGCCACACTTTGGCCTCAGGCGCGCGCGTCGCCGGCACCCTTTCGGAAGTGCAAGAGCGTGTGCTCGCCGCCATTGACCGGCACATGAGCGCCCTGCCGGCCTAGCGTTTTCCCCCAGTAAAAGCCCCCTTCCCGCCCCCGCCCCATTTTCCCAAGCTCTCCATTTATTTCATTTTTGTTTCATGCGTTCACACGATATCGACGGCGTACTCCTCATTGACAAGGCCCCTGGAATGACCTCCCACGACGTGGTGGCGATCGTCCGCAAAAGGCTTGGTTTCAAAAAGGTGGGCCACTGCGGAACCCTTGACCCCCTTGCCACGGGCCTCCTGTTGATTGTCCTCGGTCGGGGCACGAAAATCCAGGATCTGCTCATGGCCGAGGACAAGGAATACACGGGTACGATGCAACTGGGGATCACCACCGACAGCCAGGATGCGGACGGACAGGTGGTGGAAACGCGACCGGTCCCAGAGTTTACACGCGAACAAGTCCAGGAGTCTTTCGAGAAATTTCACGGCGACTTTTACCAAATGCCCCCCATGGTCTCTGCCATCAAACAGGGTGGAGTTCCGCTCTACAAACTGGCGCGCCAGGGCAAAACCGTGGAGCGGGAACCGCGTTTCGTCCACGTTTTTGCGCACGAGATCACACGGGTTGGGTTGCCGGATATTGATTTTCGAGTGGTGTGCAGCAAGGGGTTTTACGTGCGCACCTACGCCTTCGATATTGGCAATGACCTGGGCTGTGGGGCGCACTTGCGGATGCTGCGCCGCACCAAATCCGGCCGTTTCAGCGTGGAGGGTGCGGTCACCGTCGAGGAGCTTAAGAATCAGGACCCGGAATGGATCGCGGCGAGGGTGCTCGACCTGCCTACGGTTTCGCGGCTTCGGGGCGCCTAGTCCCGAAGCCGTTCCTTCCCCCAAAGTCAGACGGCGTGAAAGTCCATCATTCCATCTCCGAACTGGCACAGGTACCCGGGCCGGTGGTACTAGCCATCGGTGTGTTCGATGGACTGCACCTCGGGCATCGGGCGGTTCTGGAACGCGCTCAAGAGGAGGCTCGCCGGATTGGTGGCACCGCGGTACCGCTCAGTTTCGACCCCCACCCGGCGCGCGTGCTGCGTCCCGAAAACGCCCCCCTGATGCTGACGGCTGCCGAGCACAAAATGCGCCTTCTGGAGGCGATGGGATTTTCCCACACCCTGCTGCTCCCCTTTAATCTCACGGTTGCCGCCACCAGCGCCGATGACTTCATCCGCAGTCTTGCCCAAACTGCCCGCCCACTCGCCGCCATTTGCGTCGGCCACCAGTGGTCCTTCGGCAAGGGCCGTCAGGGGAATCTCGAAAGCCTGGCCAAACTTGGCGCCCAGATGGGTTTTGTGGAAATTGGCGTTCCCGAGATCCTTTTTGAGGGCGAAGCGGTTAGCAGCACGCGCATCCGCAATGCGTTGACCCAGGGCGATTTTGTCCAGGCCAGCCGCCTGCTCGGACGCGCCTATTCGGTGTTGGGCGAAGTCCAACGCGGCCGGGCTTTGGGACGAACCCTCGGTTTTCCAACGGCGAATCTGGGCCTCTTCAACGAACAACTCCCCCCCCACGGGGTGTACGCGGTCCGCGCTACGGGCGCGGTGGGCGCTGCGCCCCTCCCCGGAGTCGCCAACCTCGGCACACGCCCCACGGTGGAGTGCTCCCCTGTCCAGCCCACGCTGGAGGTGCACCTCCTGGATTATTCAGGGGATTTGTATGGGAAAATATTAGAAGTGGAATTTGTCGCCCCTCTCCGGGGCGAACAAAAATTTGCTTCTTTGGATCTCCTGCGCCAACAGATCCACCTGGACACCCTCCGCGCCAAGGAAGTCCTTGGACTGACAACTTCCCTCCCCTTGGCAGGTTCCCAAAATTCCGTTCATCAAAGGAAGGAACCTTCAAAATAGACATTCAGGTGAAAGGTTAGCGCAAAATGCGGAGAACCCTTGCGCCCAGAGGATGCCTCTCTTTAGGATGAATCCCATGTTGCATCTCTCCGAGGCGCCAGGTCGTGCAGGAAAAACCTCAGACTTTACTGAAACTTACCGTCGGGCGTTCCGATGGATGCTGCTGGCCCGCGTTGCGGAGGAAAAAATCGCCAGTCTTTTCCGGGGCGGTAGGATCACCGGCGGTGTCTTTCTGGGTAAAGGTCAGGAAGCCATCAGCGTGGCCACCGGAATCGCCCTGAAAGAAGGAGACATTTTCGCCCCCCTCATCCGCGATCAAGCGGGACGACTCGCTTTTGGCGAGAGTCTTTTGGACTTCACCCTGACCTATCTCGGCGCAAGGTCTGGTCCCATGCGCGGCCGCGATGGAAACGTGCACCGGGGCCGCCCGAGAGACGGCCTTCTTCCCATGATCTCGCACCTGGGCGCCATGGTTTCCGTCGTGAATGGAATGCTGCTCGCCCACCGTTTTCAGGGAAAGACAGGAACTGTGGGCGCCGCCAGCCTCGGCGACGGAGCGACCTCTACGGGAGCCTTTCACGAGTCCCTCAATCAGGCAGCCGTCGAGAAACTCCCCCTTGTATTGGTCGTTACAAACAACCAGTACGCCTATTCCACCCCCAATGATCGGCAGTTCGCCTGCGCCGACTTGGTGGACAAAGCCATCGGGTACGGCGTGAATGGCCATTCAGTGGATGGCACCGACCTTGCCGCCTGCCTGCAAGTCATCGGTGACGCCGTCCGCACAGCCCGCGAGGGAAACGGGCCGCAATTGGTGGTGGCCTCCAACCTCCGCCTCGCAGGCCACGGGGAACACGACGACTCCCACTACATTTCATCCCACTTCAAGAAATTGCCGCTCGGCCGGGATTGCATCGAAGTGGCACAAAGCCATCTGCTACGCAACGGTTGGGCGGATGCCCCGTCGCTTGAGGTTTGGGCACGCGAATGTGCCGTGCAGGTCGACGAGGCGGTCGCCTTCGCGCTCCGGGAACCCGCGCCGGACCCAGCCCTCGAAGAATGGTGCGCGCTCTCCCACCGCCATTTAGCTGAAGGCAACCCAGGCAAACCGTAACGCGGCGGCGAAACTAGATTCCTACCTCTTTCTCTTTTGATCACGTACTTAGAAGCCATCCGCGAAGCGCAACGAAAAGCGCTGGAAAACGACCCGCGCGTCTATCTTTACGGGCAGGACATCGGCCTTTTCGGGGGCGCATTCAAGGCCACCAAAAGTCTGGCGCAAAGTTTTCCGGGCAGGGTCATCGATTCCCCGATCTGCGAGGATGCCATGATGGGATCCGCCATCGGAGCGGCCCTTCAGGGAATGCGCCCGGTGATTGAGATGCAGTTCGCCGACTTTTCCACGGTCGGCTTCAACCAGATTGTCAACCAGGCCGCAACGATGTTTTGGCGCACGGGCGAGTCGTGTCCGATCACCGTGCGCTTGCCCAGCGGCGGCACTCCGGGCAGCGGCCCCTTTCACTCCCAGAACCTCGAGGCGTTGTACGCCCACTACCCCGGGCTCATCATCCTGACCCCCGCCACGGTGGAGGATGCCTACTCCATGTTATTGGAGGCCATCGCCCTGGATGACCCCGTCATTTTCTGCGAGCACAAGTACCTCTACTACCACCTCAAGGCGGAATCCCTTCCGGAAACCGCCCTGCCCGTGGGCAAGGCGCGCATCGCCCGCACCGGGCGGGACGCCACCGTGGTTACCTACAGCGCCATGCTGCACGAGGCTCTCGCTGCCGCGGAAGAACTCGCGACACAAGGCTGGGAAATTGAAATCATCGATCTGCGCTCCATCAAGCCGCTGGACACCGACACCGTGCTCGCCTCCGTGGCTCGCACCGGCCGGATCCTTGCCGTTGGCGAGGCCTGGCCCTGGGGCGGCGTGACAGCGGAGGTCTTGGCGCGAGTCGCCACCGACGGCTTCAACCTCCTGGACGCCCCTCCCATGCGGCTTAACAGCAAGGACACCCCGGTTCCCTTCCACCCAAACCTCTGGGGCACGCACAGACCCACGGCCAGCACGATTGCCAACGCACTCCGCGATCTTCTGCGGCTCTGATTCCTGCGCCCCCTCGCATCAGCCGCCCAACTCTTTTTCTCTACGTCTTATGCCTCGCATTCCCATCGTCATGCCCCAACTGGGCGAGTCCATCGCCGAAGCGACCATCGTCGCCTACAACATCGTTGCCGGTGACGAGGTGGAGTGCGACCAGGACGTCTTGGAAGTGGAGACTCAAAAAGCCGTCATGGGCGTCACCTCCCCCTGTTCCGGCCGGGTCGTGGAATGGATCGCCCAGATCCAAAGCAGTTACGCCGTCGGGGAAACCCTGGGCTTCGTCGAATGTTCCGAGGAAGAGGCCCGCAGGCTCGGTCTCGATGGCGTTCCACCCGAACCCTCTCCCATGCGGGAATCCCTGCCGCACGGTTTTTCCCCGGCAGATGCCGCCGCGGCTCCCTTTTTACAATCCCCGCCTCCCCAGAAACCGGGCGGTGGCGTCGCCCCCACTCTGCGTGGACTTCCCGTACCCGCCCACGCCTCGGGAGCCAGCTTCCTTTCCCCACGCTTGAAGGCTCGCATGGCCGAACTCGGGCTCCACGCCGCGGATCTCGCCGGGATCGCCGGCAGCGGGGCCGCCGGGCGCCTGACCATCGAGGACTTCGAAAAATTCCTCTCCCAACTCGACCAGCAACAACTCTCCCAAGCCTCCAGCATGCGAGTCGCCGTGGCCGACGCCATGCGCCGCTCCTGGACACGCCCCATCGCCACCGTCGGCATGCCCCTGGTCATCGACCCCCTTCTCGCCCACCGCAAAAACTCCACGCCAAAACCGGGCCCCGCACTCTACGGCCTGCGCGCACTCGCTATCGCGCTCGGCGAAAACAGCGCACTGGCCGGGCGTCTGATCGGCGACAAAATCGTCCACCCCCGGTCTATCGACGTCGGGTTCGCCGTCGAAGCCGAAGACGGCGTCCTCGTGCCGGTCCTACGCAACGCCGACCGCACTCCCCTTAATGCACTTGTCTTGAGGTACAACGAGCTTGTCGACCTGGCCCGCCGCCGCCGCCTTCCCGCCGACGCCACAGGCGGCTCCATCGCCACCGTCACCAACTTCGGTTCCTTCGGCCTCGAATGGGCCACCCCCATTCCCCTCCCCGAGCAGACACTCGTCCTTGGCATGGGCGCGGGCCGCGTTGTCCCACGCTGGGACGCCGCCTCCGCATCCTTCCTCCCGGCCACCGAAGCGCACTTCACTCTCTCCTTCGACCACCGCGTTCTGGACGGGGGCGGCGCAGGCAGGCTTCTGGTGCGGATTGCGGAGCTGCTGGCCACTCCCGAAGGGTTGTAATCGGGAGGCTTCCCGGAATCCCTGACCGGCCCTCAGAGGGAGCTGCGCTCATGTAAGCGCCTCGAATACTGCCGGATCCGCAAATTCGGAAATTGTCATTTCCCCAAGATTCCGGCGGCGCCCGCAAACCTACCCTTGCTTATTGCACCTTCACCCTAATAGAAAAGTCCCCCCCCGATCCGCGCTCTCCGAGCCGCTTCGATCCGCCGCAGGAAAAATCTCCCGGTGGATTGAGCCCGTAAAGCAGACGCTCAGAGCAGGTTAAATCTAAAACTTTATTTCAATCGTTCATGAACATCCACGAGTACCAAGCCCGCGAACTATTCCAAAAATTCGGTGTAGCATCCCAAAAAGGCAAGGCAGCCTTCACTCCGGAAGAGGCTGAAAAAGCGGCGCAGGAACTGGGTGCTGAACAGATTGTCGTCAAAGCGCAGATTCATGCCGGCGGAAGAGGTAAAGGCACTTTCAAAAACGGATTCAAGGGTGGGGTGCACCTTTGCAAAACACCGGCCGAAGTTCGCCACCTTGCCGAACAAATGCTGGGGCAGACTCTCGTCACCCACCAGACCGGCCCCGACGGGCGCCTGGTCAAAACGCTCCTCGTGGCTGAAGCCGTTGACATTTCGCGTGAACTCTATTTCGCCATTCTTTTCGACCGCGAAACCTCAGGCCCGATGGTCATCGCCAGCACCGAGGGCGGGGTCGATATCGAGTCCGTAGCAGAACACTCTCCTGAGAAGATTCTGCGCATTCCCATTGATCCGTTTTTGGGGATCCAGCCCTACCAGACCCGTAAAATCGCGGCGGCCCTCGGACTGCGCGGGCCTTTGATGACGCAGGCGAGCAAACTCTTTACTGCCCTCTACCGCACGTATATCGAGTCGGACTGCACCATGGTGGAAATCAACCCACTGGTCGTGACTCCCGACGGGCGCCTGCTCGCTCTGGATGCGAAGTTCAATTTTGACGACAACGCCCTTTATCGCCAACCCGCCATCGTGGCGATGCGCGACAAAGCCGAGGAAGACCCCCGCGAGGTGGCGGCTAGCGAGTTCAATCTCAACTACATCGGCCTCGATGGCAACATCGCTTGCCTGGTCAACGGCGCGGGTCTTGCGATGGCCACGATGGATATCATCCAGCATTCCGGCGGAAAACCCGCCAATTTCCTGGACGTCGGCGGCGGCGCCACGAAGGAACAGGTCAGCGCGGCCTTCAAGATCATCCTTGGGGACAAAGCGGTTAAAGGCATCATGGTGAACATTTTCGGCGGGATTATGGACTGCAACGTGATCGCTCACGGGATCGTCGACGCCGCACGTGAAACAGGGCTTACCCTGCCCTTGGTCGTCCGGCTTGAGGGCAACAACGTGGAAGCTGGCAAACACACCCTGGCCGAAAGCGGTCTTGCGCTCCTGAGCGCCTCCTCCATGGCGGATGCCGCCGCCAAGATTGTGGCCGCCGTTGCCGCCGCCTAACTCAAACACCAGACCAATTTTACCATGGCCATTTTAGTCACTCCTCAAACCCGAGTTCTGGTCCAGGGCATCACCGGCAGCTTTGGCGCCAAACACGCCCAACTCTCCCTCGACTACGGCTCTTTGATCGTCGCAGGCGTCACCCCGGGCAAGGGCGGCCAGTTCTTTGAACACGGCTCCCACAAAGTCCCCATTTTCGACACCGTCGAAGAGGCCGCCAGACAGACGGGCGCCACGGTTTCTGCCGTGTTCGTGCCCCCACCCTTCGCCGCGGACGCCATCTTGGAATCGGCGGACGCAGGTTTGGCCCTGGTGGTCGCGATCACCGAGGGGATTCCCATTAACGACATGATCCGGGTCAAATCCAAGATTTCGGGCGGCAAAACGCGCCTCATCGGGCCCAACTGCCCCGGCTTGGTCACTCCTGGCGAAGGCAAAGACTCCCTCGGCGGTTGCCGGATCGGCATCGCTCCCGGGTACATTCACAAGAAAGGCAACGTTGGCGTTGTTTCCCGTTCCGGGACTTTGACTTATGAAGCCGTCTGGCAGCTCACTTCACGCGGCTACGGCCAGTCCACCTGCGTGGGTATTGGCGGGGATCCAGTCAACGGCACCTCGCATCTGGACGTTTTAAAGATGTTCAACGACGACCCCGAGACGGAAGCCATCATCATGATCGGCGAAATCGGCGGTTCCGCTGAGGAAGAAGCCGCGGAATGGGCGGGAGCCCACTGCAAGAAACCCATCGCGGGCTTTATTGCGGGTACGACCGCGCCTCCCGGACGCCGCATGGGCCACGCCGGGGCGATTGTTTCCGGCGGCAAAGGCACCGCCGAAGGCAAGATCGCGGCGATGAAAGCCGCGGGCATCGCAGTGGCGGAAACACCGTCCGTGATGGCTGAGACCTTGCTTCAGCTCTGGGGAAAGCTCTAGCATCACGCCTCGAAACCCGACAACCGCCAAACCGCCCCTAAAATTATGCCGCTCGTCGCCAAAGGACTCGAAGGAATTATCGCCAACTCCACTGCCATCTCCGACGTCCTTGGGGACATTGGTCAGCTCATCTACGCCGGCTACGACATCAACGAACTGGCTGGAAAAGTCACCTTCGAAGAAATCATCCACCTGCTCTGGCACGGGGAACTCCCCAACCCGCAGCAACTCGCCGACCTCAAAACCAAACTCAGCACCGCGCGTTCGCTGCCCCCCGAGGTGGTTGCCTTTCTGAAATCCGTGCCAAAAGATGCCGGCCCGATGGATGTCATCCGCACGGGAGTTTCCATGCTTGGCCTGTTTGACCACGCCACCGGAGAAAACGCCAATTTGGAGCGCGCCCTGCAGATCACCGCGAAAATCGGGATCATCGCCGCCTACTTCCATCGCATCCGGCAGGGCAAGGATTTGCCGCCCATCCGTACCGATCTGGGAGAAGCCGCGCACTTCCTTTACCTCATCAACGGCGAAGTCCCCACCAAGGAGGCGACGGACACACTCGACATCGCTTACGTACTGCATGCCGACCATGGCATGAACGCCAGCACCTTCTCGGCACGTGTGACGGTTGCGACCTTGAGCGACATGTTCTCCGCGATCACATCCGCCATTGGCACCCTCAAGGGACCGCTCCACGGCGGAGCCAACGAAGGGGTCATCCACATGCTTCAGGAGATCGGCTCCGAAGACAGGGTCGACTCCTGGCTTGAAGAGCAGTTCGCTAAAAAGGCGAAGATCATGGGTATCGGTCACCGCGTCTACAAGGTGCTCGACCCGCGCGCCCCGCACCTGCGCAACATGGCGATCAAGATGACCGACCAACTCGGCGAACCGAAGTGGATCCGAATGAGCGAGCGGATTGCGGAGGTCATGCGCGAAAAGAAGCATCTTAACGCGAACGTCGATTTCTACTCTGCCACAGTGTACTACTCCCTCGGCATTCCGACGGACCTTTTCACGCCAATCTTTGCCATCTCCCGTACCGCCGGCTGGACAGCTCACGTCCTTGAGCAGCTCGCAGACAACCGCCTGTATCGCCCTCTGAGCGAATACACTGGTCCGGCGGTTGGCAAGACCGTCAAACCGATTGCAGAGCGCTAAACGCTTTCTCTCACTGAGTTAACGTTATTCCAAATTTGGCCAGTATCCTTGCGATTCTGGCCAAATTTTTTTCTCCCGCTGACCTCCCATTTGTCCTAATGCAGGAACTTCGTGAAATCACAAGTTGGATAGATTCTCAGGAAACCGCATTTCACCGGATTCCCCAAGTTTCCTCCCTCCCAAATCCAGTATTCGAATGCGAAGGGAACCAAATGGTTTCCTTCAGTTCCAACAACTATCTGGCGCTGGCTCACGATCCACGAATGATCGCGGCTGCGCGCGAGGGCCTGGAGCGTTACGGGGTCGCCAACTGCGAGTCCCGCCTCTTGGGGGGCGACATGGAGATCTACGTCAATTTGGAGCGCAAACTTGCCACGCTCAAGGGCAAGGACTCCGCCATGCTCTACGCCACGGGGTATCTCACAAACGTGGGCGTTCTTTCTGCTCTGCCACGGAGCGGTATGTTGCCCCGGGTTTACGGGTTCCGTCCGACAAAGCGCCATAAATACGCTTATTTTTCAGACGAGTCCAACCACACCAGTATCCGCGAAGGCATCGCCCTTTCCGGCATTCCGAAGCTCACCTACGCACACTGCGACATGGAGGACCTTCGCAAAAAACTAAAGTCCTCAAGCGCGACCACAAAAATCATCGTCAGCGACGGCGTCTTTAGCATGGACGGGGACATTGCTCCCCTGCCCGACCTCATCCAGATCGCCGACGAATTTGATGCGACACTCTACGTGGATGACGCGCACGGCACAGGCGTGATCGGTGCCACGGGCGGAGGCATTGGCGAGCATTTCGGGGTGAACAGCCCTCGTCTCATTTCGATGGGAACCCTGAGCAAAGCCTATGGGGCGATTGGAGGATTCATCGCCACGGAAAATTATATTTCCGACACCCTCCGCTTCACCAGCAGCGCCTACGGGTTCACCTCGACCATGCCGCCCGACCAAGTTTACGCGGTGACAGCGGCTCTGGACATCGTCAAAAACGAACCGGAACGTAGGGAACGACTGTGGGACAACCAGCGGTATTTCGTCGAGAGGGTGGAAGCCCTTGAGATGCCTCTGGTCTCGAAGGAAACCTGCATCGTACCGGTTCTCATCGGGGACGAGGAAAAATGCGAGCGTTCGGCGTACGAATTGAGCGAGCGTGGTTTCCACGTGGACTCCATCCTCTATCCCGCCGTCAAACGCGGGAAGGCCCGCCTGCGCTTCAACATGAACGCCCACCACACCCACGCCCAGATCGACGAACTCGTCGGCGCCCTCGGCGACTACAGGTAGCCCAATCGGCAGCTAGGATCCGCCCCCGAGTCTCAAACTCGCAGGCCACATTGAACCAGAGATCCCGGACTCACGGCACGGGCGTAGTGCCTCTCACGTTCCGCACGTTCTCTGTCTGATCGGCGGCACCTGGCGCCAACTGGCGGCCACTTTCTGGTTTTATTCGAAGGCGGCGAAATTACGGTTTGGCGCTTATGTACACAAACTAGACGCCCCGGTTCTAGTCGCCCTTTCCAGATCTTCTAAGGTAGGCGAGGGTTGCCCCAACCCTTTCTCCCTTCTGCTGAACCCCTCCATGAACACGCCCTTTTCCTTAAAACACTCCCTGTTCGCCTTTGGCGCCTTCGCCCTGAGCGCCCTGCCCCCGGCCGTCCAAGCGGCACCCGCCACACCTCCTGGCCTCATCGTTTCCGAGCAAAAAGCACCTGACCTGTTCCGGCGCCAGAACCTCGCCGCCTGGTGCATCGTCCCCTTCGACAAGGCCAAGCGCAATCCGGAACAACGCGCCGAGATGCTTGAACGACTCGGGTTCACCAAGTTTGTCTACGACTACCGCAAAGAGCACATCGTGGAATGGGACGACGAATTGGCAGCCCTCAAACGCCACCACGTCGAACTGATGGGATGGTGGTTTCCTGGCAGCCTCTCGCCCGAGGCTTTAACCGCTCTGGAACTGTTCCGCAAATACCAGGTCAAACCCCAGCTTTGGGTGAGCGGTGGCGGTGGCACGATCAAGGTGGACTCAGCCGAGGAACAGTCCCGCCGTGTCGCGAACGAGGTGCGCCGGCTCAAGCCCATTGCCGAAGCCGCCAAAACCGACGGCCTCACCGTGGGCCTTTACAACCACGGCTCCTGGTTCGGGGAACCCGACAACCAGATCGAAATTCTCAACGCCCTCAAGGCGGAAGGCTTCTCAAACGTAGGACTGGTCTACAACCAGCACCACGGACACGGACACATCGAAGGGTTCAAGGAGCTGCTGCAACGTATGTTGCCGCACCTGATCTGCCTGAACTTAAACGGAATGGACATCAAGGGTGATGAACATGGCCGCAAAATCGTCCCGCTGGGAGTCGGCACCGAGGACCTCAGCCTGCTCAAGATCATCGCGAAAAGCGGCTACACGGGGCCCATTGGGATCCTCAACCACACAGGCGAAGACGCCGAAGGCCGGCTCCGGGATAACCTCGAAGGCCTCAAATGGCTGGAGCCCCAACTCAAGGGCGGACCAGCCGGTCCCAAACCCGTCCCCAGCACCTTTGCACCTGCCCTTGCCCCGGCTGGAGCCAAGCCCGGTGCCTCCAGCGCACCCGCAGCAGGAGCGACGTCCCTTGCCCCAGCTTTTGGAAAAGCACTTCAAGGCAGCCTGGCCGTGGAGGGCAATGTGTCCTATCGCACTCTTCCTCTCACCGTGGAGTGCCGGGCTAAATTGAATGGCACGGCGGGCTTCAATATCCTTGTGGCCTCCGATACAAAGGCGTCCGCCGACCATTGGGAACTCTACACGTACACTAAATCGGGGGTGCTTAGCCTGTATATGCCCGGCCATGGGGGCGAGATCCGCAGTGAAGCCAACGTTTGTGACGGAGCGTGGCACGCGTTGGCCGCCGTCATCGGCCCCGAAAAAGTACGTCTCTACGTCGATGGAAAGATGGTGAGGGAAGCCCCTTTGCCGCCTCGCTCGGGCATCCCAATCCCAGGCGGCCTCGCTCTGGGATCGCTTGTGGAAGGGGCCCCCCGTTGTGACGGCCTCCTGGACGATGTGCGCATTTCCGCCGGACCCCGCGAAATAGGCCCCCCCTCCGACGCGCCCCTCAAGTCCGACGCAGCCACGCTCGGTTTATGGGATTTTGACGCCCTCCCGCCCGCCACGCCTCAATCCGCCTCAGCCCAGCCCGCCCAAAAACCTGCTGCCAGCTTGCCCTCCTTGTCTCCGGCGGCTCGCAGCGCCCTCCCCGCCAGTTTCGTCCTCCCCGCAGCCGCGCCCGACCGTCTCACGCCCGCCAACGGGTGGCCCGCGACCGGCAACCCAGTTGACTGGGAGCGCTCTCTGGGCGGCCCCACTTCCAACCGGTTTTCAAGTCTGAGTCAAATCACCCGCGAAAATGTCGCTCAACTCCAACCGGCATGGACGTACCGCAGCGGAGACGGTTCCGGCAACATCCAGTGCAATCCCATTATTGTGAAGGGAGTGATGTTCACGCCGACCCCCGGCAAAAACATCGTCGCCGTCAACGCGACTACGGGGATCGAACGCTGGCGTTTTGCCCCTCAAACCCTCATCGGCGGCCCGTCTTCCGCTCCCGCCAGGCGCGGACTGCTTTACTGGAAGGGCGACGAAAAGGCTTCCCCCCGCCTCCTGTTTGGGGACGGCAACTGGCTCATCGCAATCCATCCCGAGACCGGCCTGCCTGTGAAGGATTTCGGCGCCGGGGGAAAAACGCCCGTCCCCAATGGCACAACGGCGGTGGGGGCGATGCACGGGCACATTTGCGTCCTGCCGGGTTATGGGGGGGATGTTTATGGGTTCGACGCCCGGGACGGGAAGTTATTATGGACCTTCAAAACAAAGCCAGATCCGGGCGAATACGGGAATGAGACTTGGAGCACCGTGGAAAGCGGCGCCAACTGTTGGGGCGGGATGGCGATGGACGAGTCCCGGGGGATCGCCTTCGTTAGCGTGGGTTCTCCCAAACCCAACTTCATCGGGCTCAACCATCAAGGCGACAATCTGTTTTCCAATTGCATCCTAGCCATCGATGCGGTGAGCGGCAAACGGCTCTGGCACTTTCAAGAATTGCGCCACGACATCTGGGACTGGGATATTCCCGCCCCTCCAAACCTTGTGACGGTCGAGCGCCACGGCCGCCGCGTCGACGCCCTTGCGCAGGTCACCAAACTTGGCAACACCCTCCTGCTCGACCGCGTCACCGGAGAGCCCTTGTACGATTTCCGCTTCATCCGAGTCGACACCCACGGCCTCCCAGGAGACCAAACCGCCGTCTATCAACCCGCCCCAGAACTTCCAAAACCCTTCGCCCGGCAGGCCTACACACGCGCCGACCTGCCGACAAATCCCGGAGCCCTCGCCGCCCTCCTGCCCCTCTTTGAACGCGCCAACATCGGCCCCTTTCCTTCCTTTGACGAAGCCCGCCCCACCCTTCTCTTTAACATCCACGGGGGGGCTGAATGGACAGGGGCCGCCGCCGATCCCAAAGGCTTTTTATACGTCACCTCTAACGAAATCCCCTGGAGTATCACCTGTTTCCGTGACGACGACCCCTCCCCCCTCCTGCCGTCAAGCCCCGGAGAGCAAGTCTACCAGACAAACTGCGCGGTTTGCCACGGCCCGGATCGCAAGGGAATCGGCCACGCACCGCCGATGCGCGGAGTCAGGCACCGCCTTGGAGAACAGGATGTGCGGACCCTGTTAAAAACTGGGCGCGCCACGATGCCTCCCATGGCGCACCTCTCCGAGGAACAAATCCAGCCTCTGTTAGACTTTATCCTCTGCCGGGACCGCCCGCAAAAAAACGGAGCGAAACAGGCGGGTAAAGACTGGACGTTCTCCGGGTTCAACCGAGTGCTGGATTCCGAAGGTTACCCCGCGTGTTCAGCCCCGTGGGGTACACTCAACTGCATCAACCTCAACACAGGCGAAACCGCGTGGAGCGTCCCTTTGGGCGAGTATCCGGAGCTGACGGCGAAAGGAATTGCCAAAACAGGCCAGGAAAACTTTGGCGGCGCCATGGTGACAGGCACAGGACTCGTCTTTGCAAGCGGCACGCGCGATAAAAAGATCCGCGCCTTCGACGCCGCCACAGGTGTCGAACTCTGGAGTCAATCCCTGCCGTTACACGGCTCGGCACCGCCCGCCTGTTACGAGGCGGAAGGCCGCCAGTTTATTTTACAACCTGCCACGGGTGGGGGAAAGTTGGGCGGACCTGCCGGAGATACGTGGATCGCGTTTGCACTACCAAAAGGCGCATAGCCACTCCCCGCAAAAGTGTTAAAAATGCTCCTTCACGAAGCAGAGCCGTTTATGCCGGAGAAAAAGCCGATGCTACCGGAGGATGTGATTCACAAGATTGCGAAAGGGATCGAGTCCCAAGCGCCTTCCACGCGACCCATGGGGGAAGGCGAAACCCGCGCGTTTCTGAATCATGACCTCACGAGCGGTGTAATTACGATAAACGAGAGGCGGCCATTGAGGTGGCCCCCGTTTCCGTGTGGTGCTACTTCGCCGCCGTCATCAGCGTCGTCATCAGCGTCGTCATCTACACAGTCACAGCCAGGCATCCTGTGACCGCCGCATGGCAGAAGCCACTGAGCAATGCCGCCTTTCCGGGGAAAGCTCTGAGCCATAAACGCGCTCAAGAATCCCGAACGAGTAGCGGAGTGCGTTTACGGCTTTGCACGGACCCTAGCTTTCGTGCAGGATAGGCTATGGCAGACGCTACGACCCAGTCTCTCGACAGTCTCTTTTACAAGACGGCTGATGCTTTTTTCGCGGATCATACACACACCGCCCTCACGTACGACGACGTAACGCTGGCGACTCTTTACTCCGAGGTCATCCCGCGCGACGCTCAACTCGACACCCGCCTGACGGACTCCCTCCATCTGCGCATCCCCGTAGTTTCGGCCGACATGGACACTGTCACGGAGGCAGATATGGCCATCGCCCTAGCGCGCTGCGGCGGACTGGGGCTGATTCACTGCAACATGCCCGAGCGCGTCCAACTCTCCGAGGTCAGTCGCGTGAAAAACAACGTCCACGGCCTCATCAGCGACCCAATCAAGGCTTCGCCCGAGCAGAGCATCGGGGAGCTTCTGGCCTATTTGGAGGAGAAGGAATTCACCTTTCGCACCTTTCCCGTCGTGGACCAGAGCGGCAGGCTCCTGGGTCTTTTGCCCGGACAGGTCGTCCGGCAGCGGCATGCTCACAAAAAAGTGATCGAAGTGATGACTCCGCGCTCGCTCGCGCCGGTGATCTGCGACACCGAACTTGGGGCGGATCCGATTGAAAGCGCCGACCGTTTTTTCACGGACCATGTGGGCACCCACAAACTTTTGGTCGTCGACCGGGAAGACCGCCTGCGAGGCCTGTTCACCCTCTCCGACATCGAACGCATCCGCCAGGAACACAACGCCCAAATGAAACCCGCGCGCGACTCCGGCTTTCGCCTGTCCTGCGGCGCGAGCCTCTCCTCGCCCAGAAACGCCGCCGGCCAACTGGATCGGGACCGGATTTTAGGCCACGTCAGCGGCCTGGTGGAACGCGGCGTCGATGTGGTCGCCATTTCCACAGCGCACGGACACTCCAAAGGCGTGGGGGACACCATCGCGCTCATTCGCGGGGAGTTTAAAGATCTGCCGATCATAGCAGGGAACGTGACCAGCGGTGCGGGCGTGGATTACTTGGTGGATTGCGGGGCGAACGTGATCAAGGTGGGCCAGGGCCCCGGGTCAATTTGCACGACTCGCATCGTAGCGGGCGTCGGCATCCCGCAGTTCACCGCTCTCTATGTCGCCAGCCGGGCCGCCGCAAAACGGGGCGTCACCATCCTCGCCGACGGCGGGATCACCAAAAGCGGCGACGTGGTCAAGGCGCTCACGCTGGCTGACGCCGTTGTGTGCGGCGGCCTGCTGGCAGGCTGTCCGGAAGCGCCGGGCAGTGTGATGGAGATCAACGGGAAGCTCTACAAACAGTACCGAGGCATGGGTTCACTGGCTGCGATGACGGCGGGCAGCGCGGCCCGTTACGGCCACGCGACCAAGGACGCCGCCCGTAAAGTGGCGGCAGAGGGGATCGAAGCACTAAAGGAACTTTCGCCGAAGCTGGACCAGGTACTTTTGCAAATGGCGGGAGGCATTCAGAGCGGGATGGGTTACCTTGGAGCGCGCACCCTGCGGGAATTACGCCAGAACGCCCGGTACATCCGTGTGACGCCAGCGGGCCAACGCGAAAGCGCTCCGCACGATGTGATCGAGGTGAAGACAGGCAATTAATCCAGTCGCTTTGAAAACGTCAGGCCCCGCCGAACCCCATGCCTTGGCTCCTTGTTTAGGAAACCGAAACGGGCATCCCCAACCCGACGCGTTGAAAAGGAACCTGACAGGCGCTGGAAAACGATTAAATTGGAATCTTATGAAGCCGCGAACCCTAACCCGGCTCTCCGTGTTATGCCTCGCCCTAAACTGCCAGGCAGCGCCTGTACCCCAGGCAGCGCCTGTACCCCAGGCAGCGCCTGTACCCCAGGCAGCGCCTGTACCCCAGGCAGCGCCTGTACCCCAGGCAGCGTCTGTACCCCAGGCAGCGCCTTCCCCTGATCCCACGGAGAACAAAAGAGCAAAAACTCCGGCGACGGTTCGTACCCCGGAGGAGCTTATTATCGCCTTGGGGCGCTGCGCCAAACCCGACTGGGCTTCAAAGTATCGCTCCCCCATCCCCACCTCGCCCAACAGCCGCGCGCAGACGGCCCTGCTCATTGGCAACACCTTTGCCGAGGGATACCTTGCCGCCCAAGCCGAGGACGCCCAATACTGCAAAAACGTGGTCAAAGACCTGCTAGCCATGGCCAAAACCCTCGGGGTCCAAACCGAACTTCTGGATCGCAACCGCAGTCTGGCAGAGTCTGCCCAGAAAAAAGACTGGCCTCTCCTGCGCCGGGAATTGGAAGCCACCGAGAGCGACCTCGCTGCCGCGCTTCGTCAACACGAAGACGCCGGCCTGGTGCACCTGATCACACTGGGGGCGTGGATGCGCAGCACAGAAATCATAGCCTCTATTCTCAAAGAAACTTACTCTGAAAATGCCGCACTGCTGCTCCGCCAGCCGGTGCTTAACCAACTTCTAAAAACTGGATTCGAGCCGCTCACGGACAAGCTGCGCTCAGACCCGCTGCTTACCCACATCCAGCCCACACTCACCGCCGTTGCGCAGTTGTTAGCCGGACCGGCGGACAATACACTCTCCCTGGAAGAAGTGAACACACTCGCAAACACTCTTGCCTCGATCCTGCACGACATCACCTCTCGCCAAAATTAAATCTTATGTCCTTTGAAGAATCTCTGACTGCCGAAAAAACCGGCATGCCTCGTGTCACCCAGTTCTCCGTCTTCTTGCCCAACAAAGTGGGAGCGCTAATGGAGGTGGTCAATCTCCTCAATAACCACAACGTCCACGTCGTGGCCATGAGTGTCCAAGCTTCTGCAGACTCGGCCATCGTGCGTATCGTCGTGAGCGACCCCGAATCCGTTCAGGACATTTTTGCCGAACACGAGATACCCCATTCAGTCTGCGACCTCGTGGTCGTCGAGCTCCCCGAGGGGCCCACCGAACTAGGCCGCCTCCTAGCCGCGCTTCTAGCCGCGGACGTCAACATTTTCGGCTCCTACGCCCTCCTCACTCGCCCAAGAGGCCGCTCGGCATTGGCCCTACACGTCGAAGACAACGAATGCGCCGTCTCCGTCCTCAACCAGCACGGATTCAATATTCTGGGACAATCGGACATTTCCCGCTGATTTCCGCCAGACCTGTAACCGCACCCACGGCTCAATCACACCGATCGCGCCACCCGGTCGCTGACTGCCACGCCTAGCGCGAGACTTTCGCTGGAAGCGTGAGCGGCGGCGGTTTGACAACTAATCCTAACACCAGCAGGGCCAGCGCTTGTTGCTCACCATGAGCCTTCACTTCGGGACTTGCATCGCAGCCCCGCGACTCGCGTTTTCGCACAATCGCCGCCTCACCGAGCTTCAGCAAATTCTCGGCGAACGCCTGTTTTCCCCAATACCAGCCGCGTCGCAAATGGCTTCCCGTTTATCGCCATCCGCATCCACAGCCGCAAACCCACTCTGCTCACGCTGTTCGGCCGCGCGTTTGTCCTGGCGCACAACCATTTTTTTTCGCTCCTCAACCGTGTCCTCCACCCCCATCGTCGCCAGCCGTTTTTCCGCCGCCAACCACTTCGTCCTTTGACGCGGCATCAAGGCATACCCACCGGCCAATACTGCTCCACGGATAGTCCAAAACACTCTGTCCCTGGGCTAGATCCACCAGGCGCGCGCGACTCGGATTCAAGTGAATGTAATCCCAAAGCGTTTCATAGTAGTAACGGCTACCCCCGTCGACCACCACAGCCTTGTAACGATCTCCAAACAGCCTACCCCATTCGCGATGCCGCACATTGAATCGCCGCGTCACCGTGTTTTGAAACCATTTCATACCCTCCACCAGATTCGCCCGCCGACAGGAGTCTGAATGAAAAGGTGGTAATGATTCCCCATCAGCACCCAAGCGTGCACACGCCAACCTGTTTTTTCACAGACATCAGCAAGGCATTGCAAAAAAAATCGCCGGTCTTGATCATCCACAAAAATCGCCGCCCGCCGATTCCCTCGAGCCATCACATGATAAAAAGCCCCTTCAAATTCCAATCGAATACTCCGCGCCATTTCGGAACTTCACGGCGCGTTTCTGAATCAATGACTTCACGAGCGGTTTAATTACGCTACACGAGAGGCGGCCATTGTGGTTTTGTTTGGTTTGGTTGAAGTGCCGGTCTTCTCTCTGCTGTTAGCCTCCC
>CANJZW010000032.1 GCA_947479475.1 Chthoniobacteraceae bacterium | reverse complement strand
GTCCGAAGTCGCCGGCAGAACTGGAACGCCGATTGGAGGAGGAGTCATTTCGAAACAATTTACGTTCGCCGGGCACAAACAGAGGGGCGGATCGCGATATTGAAGAACGTATTTCTTGGAGAAATTCCGAAGGCAAAAGGATATGAGTGCCGGCGGATTGCGGTGGCCTGGGCTGTCCTAACGCACAATTTGTGGTGGGTGGCGCACGATTTACTACAAGCAGCTTAGCTGAAGTGCTTTAAAATTGAGTCGCGGTGGCTTTTGCCGGAGTCAGAAGGGACCAGCGTGCCTGCGTAGAGCCCATTTTCGAGTGTTTTCGCCTGGTGTTGTATTTGAGGGCGGAGATGAGCCCCAAATCTCGAAAAAAACGCGGATTCCAAACAGCGCGGATCGAACGTTTGTGAAAAACAGCTATTCACGGACAGGCTCAATTTAGGCCCTTG
The DNA here is from genome assembly GCA_947479475.1 of Chthoniobacteraceae bacterium. GTDB lineage: Bacteria > Verrucomicrobiota > Verrucomicrobiia > Chthoniobacterales > Chthoniobacteraceae > Chth-196. The sequence goes on along the minus strand of CANJZW010000032.1, from coordinate 47,465 downwards.
GCGAACCTCGCAGGAAGGCACTTTTGTGCCGTAAGGCAGCACCTGCGGACTGGCGCGGGCAAAAACATCTAGCCACATCATTTTCAGCCGTCGGTTTAAAAACGTCGCCACTACACGGTTTTTCAATACGAACCTCTCGCAGGACTGTAGATTTTGGGATGGGCTTGCTCCGGAAAAAAGTCACGAAGCCCTCACGCTGGGACCTTCCACCCATTTGGGTGGGATCATGATTTGACGCGGCACCGCAGGGACTCCGTGTTCGTGCTGGGACAACTGGGTCACGATCAAATCCACCGCGGCGGCGGCTAGATGCTCCCGCTGCTGATAAATGCCTGCAAACCCATTCATCCTCGGCGTCCAGTCATGCACCACAAAACCGATATCCTCTGGGTAACGCAGGCCGAGCCGCCCCAGCCAGTCGGGGACGTGCGTGTCGAAGGTGATCAGTGCGTCTGGGTTTTGCTCGTCCATCCACTTTGCAAATGCCCCGAAGCCACGGCTGATATCGTTGTTCGGAAAAAGGAGCAACGGCACGCGATTCTCGGGTGGCAGACTTTGCTGCCAGTGAAAAAGCCCCCCACTGTACCCAAACTGCGAGCGCGTCACGATCCAGTTTGTCACCGCCACCCCGACGCGCCGGTAGCCGCGTTCCCGGAGTAGTACGGCAGCCCGATGGATGCCGAGCGTCATGTTTCCAGCCGCCATGTGCAGCGCAGGCGTGCTCATCGCGTTTCCAAACGTCACCGCCGCGAAGGGCGAGTAATCCAGTCTGCTGCACGGCAGCTGCACGCTTTGAGGAGACACAATCACGCCCTCGATTCCTCTGGCGTGCAGAATTTTTTGCAACCGCCGCGGCGTGAGGCCGTCCCTGCCCAGAAAAAACTCCTCCACCGCATAGCCGTGTCCATGGGCCCGGCAGCGGATGTCCTCGACGGGCACGTATTGATACGAGGGCCCCAACAGGCCGTCCCTCGGCACATACTCGCGGATCACCGCGATCACCGCCCGCACCCGCTGCTCCTTTTTGCCGCGCACCACCTGCATCATCCGCATCAAATGCGGGTCGGGCCGGTAGTTGAGCCTCTCCGCCTCCTTGAGCACAACTTCACGGGTCCACGCCGCCACCCTTGGCGATCCGCGCAGCACGCGCGACACGGTCATGGTGGAGACCCCGACAGCACGGGCGATGTCTTTGAGTGTGGGTTGAGGAAACGCGGCCATGATGTTACCATAACACAAGACGGGACTGTTCAGCCCGCCAAAAACAGCGCATGAAAGGATTTAACACACCATGACTCTCCGGAATTTTCTCTGTCTCGTTGCGTTTGCTGCGCCCTCCTGCCTAACGCCTCTGCTGGCGGCAACTCCACCTGCCTTTCAGGGGGGGCCAGCAGGCGCCCTTTCCAAGCTAGCAGAACCCGCTGCCTTAACCGGCCAGCAAACCCCAGGCGCTCCCACCGCTGGCCTGCTGCCGCAGAACTGGGATGCCACCCTGGCGGGAGACCTCGTCATGCAGCGCCTCACCCGCGTCAGCGCGCCGCAGGTCAAGGGAGCGCATGACGCGGAGTTTGTATGCGTGGGCGAACGCGCATACATCGTCGAGCACGACAACGACGTGGTTCCCGGCCACGGGGCGGGCGCAGCCATGTACTGCGTCTTGACCGTGGTGAACCTGCGGACGCTCCAGGTGGAAAAGACGCACCCGCTGGCCAAGGCGGGACAGGTATTTGCCAACGCGGGCCTGCCGGACGCGCAGGTCTTTGTCCCGCGCATCATCCGCAAGGACGAACACACGCTGCGCACCTACTTTTGCAGCCAACCCCAAAAGGAGCAGGCCATCACCTGGTACCGCGACTTCGACCTGCGCACCCAAACCTTCGCGGCGAACATCGAGAAGGCGCAGCTCAAGACCGCCGCCGGAGTGTTCGACATGGAGCCGCGCCACTTCCACGCCGATGCTGCTGCACAAGGCTTCACCCGGAAACCGGTCCGCGAAGGCCTTTACATCTTTGATTCCTTCAAAGAGTTCGACGGCAAGCGCTATGTGGCCCTCAATAATTTTCCCGGGAAACAGAACGCGCTTGCCGTACTGCTCGACGATTTTAAGACCTTTGAAGTCATAGGGCACTACAACGAACCGCAGTCGGAGCCGCTGAGCGAGTCGGCCGTGAACCGACTGCCCGACGGCACCTGGGTCGCCATCTGCCGCAACGACGCGGGCAACTACCACTTCACCACCAGCAAGGACGGAAAGGCGTGGACCGTCGGAAAACCGGAATCTTTTGTGCCGAATGGTCTTAACTCCAAGCCCACCTTCGACAGGTTCGGGGGCGTCTATTACCTCGGCTGGCAGGAGAACACCCGCATCCAAGGCTGCGGCCGCAGCGTTTTCAACGTGGACATCTCCCGCGATGGCAAGACATGGGAACGCAAATACCGGTTCGAATCACCCCATTCGTTCCAGTACCCGACCTTTCACGAGCACGAGGGAAACCTGTGGCTCGCGGTCTCGCAGAGCGACCACAAAGGCACGACCGACCGCATCATGTTCGGTAAGCTCGAAACGACCGGAAAATTTGAGTCGCAGTCTGGAAAAAAGCGCATCGAATGGCCCGCCCCGCCTGCGCCGGAACCCGCTTTCATGAAACGCGGCGTGCCGCTTTTTACCGACCGTGAATACGTCATCGAACAAATGCCAGAGGCCGTGCGCAACCTGCCGTTCCACCGCACCAGCATTGAAAAGACCGCTGTCAATGTGGCGAAGTCGGGGACACTTTACGCCCTCACGCCGACGCCCCGCCCGCAGGCCGCCAATCAGGACGAAGCGCTGCTCAAAGCTGGCTTCGCCAAGGTCGACGTGCCGGAAACCCAGCTTTTTCCGGGCGAGATCAACCGTGTCACCCTCTACCGCAAGAACGTCAAACAGGGCGAACGGCTTCAGTTCAAAAAAATGGTGCTTCTCATCGCTGCGGATGGCGCGGAGCTTCGAGAGGAGGATGGCCTCTCCCCCGTGGTCATTCCGAACCCGGGCGCACAGTTCCAGGACGAGGCGAGACCCGGTGCAATGATCATTGGCATGGACCGCACGCCCAAAGGCCGCATCTGGGGCTGTTGGACGGGTACAGGGGACAAAAAAGACGGCTACTTCCTACTGGCAACAAGCGACGACCAAGGCGCGACCTGGTCGAAGCCGCGGCTGGCTGTCGGCGCGCGCAACGACTCCTCGCAAAAACTCAGCGGCGCGCTGGTGGGAAACCTGTGGACTGACCCAAAGGGTCGCCTGTGGCTTTTCTTCGACCAACAGCTTGGCGACCCACAAAAGCGCATCACAAACTGGTTCATGCGTTGCGATGATCCCGACGCCGCAGAGCCTGCGTGGAACGCACCGGTGCAGTTTGCAGAAGGCTGCACGCTCAACAAGCCGACGGTGCTTCAAAACGGCGACTGGCTCCTACCGGTCTCCGACTGGCACACAAAAACGGCGCGGGTCTTTGAGTCCACCGCAGAAGGGGTGTCCTGGAGGGAACGTGGCAGCCTGCAGTTCCCCGCCTGGGAGTTTGACGAGCACATGATGGTCGAGCTGAAGGACGGCCGCCTCTGGATGCTTGCGCGCACCAATGGCCAGCCGCATGAGAGCTTCTCCACCGATGGCGGCAGAACCTGGAGCTCGCCAAAAGAGGCCGCCACGGTTCAGAACGTGAACGCGCGCTTCTTCCTGCGCAGGCTCAACTCGGGGCGGATCCTGCTGGTCAAAAACGGCTCACCCACCGAGCGCCTGTCGAAGCGCACACACATGAGCGCGTGGCTTTCCGAGGACGAGGGCCAAACTTGGAAAGGCGGGCTGCTCCTCGATGAACGCAACGCCGTGTCTTATCCCGACGGCTTTGAGGCACCAGACGGCCTCATCCACGTCCTCTACGACTGGAACCGACACACCGATGCCGAGATCCTTCTGGCGAAGTTCCGCGAGGAGGACGTACTCGCAGGCAAGCTCGTGTCAGCAGATGCAAAGCTGCTCCTGCGCGCGAACAAGGCGACCGGGCCGAAGCCCGAAAAACTCTACAACGGCATCGAACTGCCCGACGTTTGGCCTCCCCGCTTTGGCGATCCGGCCTCGGCGGAGCCGATGGAGGTGCCGTATTTGAAGCAAAAGCCGAAGGTCATTCCGATAGACGTTGGTCGCCAGCTTTTCGTGGACAGTTTTTTGATCGAGTCCACCGATCTCAAAAGAGTCTTTCATCAAGCTGAGAAGTTCGCTGGCAACCCCGTGTTCACATCGGAGACGGAGGTGGAGAAACAACGAAACGGAGTTGTTTATCTCGGGCAGGGCGGGGTCTTTTACGAGCCATCGGAGAATCTGTTCAAGATGTTCTACACAGCGGGTTGGCGCGGGCCCCTTGCAATGGCGACGAGTCAGGACTTGAGGAATTGGAAGCGCCCTGAGCTTGGCCTGCATGGGGGTAACATTTTACTGCCCGAGGGCGCAGCTTGGAGCGCGGGCGCGGGAACAACCGCAGGCACGGACAATGCGCTTTGGTACGACATCAATGCTGCCGATCCCAGCGAGCGCATCAAGTACCTGACCTGCTGGATGCATGTGCCGAAGGCGCAAACCGTGCCGGGTCTCACCCACAGCCTGCAGGTTTCAAACGGGGTGCATTGGTCCAAGCCAGTGGCCTGCAACTCGGCCGCCGGCGACTACTGCTCTATTTTCTACAACCCTTTCCGGAACAAATGGGTGCAAAGCATCAAGCGGGACGGCCCGCGGGGGCGTAGCAGGTACTACGTCGAGAGCGAGCGATTCCTGGACGGGGCGGACTGGTCGAAGTCGGTTTACTGGACCAATGCCGACAGCCTCGACCGCCCCGAGCCTGCCGGCGGCTATGTCGGCAAAGCCGGCGAGGGCGATGTGCCGCAGCTCTACAGTTTAGCTGCGGTGGCATACGAAAGCGTGATGATTGGAATGCACCAGATCCACCGCGGACCCGATAACGGGGTCTGCGCAAAGGGAGGTTTCCCCAAACTGACCGATCTTGAGTTGGGTTTCAGCCGTGATGGTTTTCACTGGGACCGTCCCGACCGCAGAGGGTTTATCCGTGGCGAGCGCACGGCGGGGGCCTGGGACCGCGGCTATGTGCACACAACCACGGGGGTGTTTGTTGTGCACGAGGACCGGTTGGTTTTCCCGTACTGCGCGTATTCCGGCGACCCGGGCGGCGGGCGAAATGACATGTACGGTGGAGCGGCAGTGGGGCTTGCAAGTTTGCGTCGGGATGGGTTCGCTTCGATGAGAGCTGGGGAACATCCGGGCGTGCTGACGACACGCCCGGTGAAGTTCAAGGGCAGGCATCTCTTCGTGAATGTGAACGGCGAAGTCCGCGTGGACCTGCTGGACGAGGCGGGCCAGCTTCTCCGCAGCTCGCTGCCGGCCACAGGGGATCGGACAAAGCTAAAAATTGAATGGGCCGACGGGGCGGACCTTTCGGGCGTGGCCGGGAAGAACGTGAAATTCCGTTTCTACCTCAAGCACGGCTCCCTGTTTGCATTCTGGGTGACACCGGATGAAAACGGTGCCAGCAACGGCTACGTCGGCTCGGGCGGTCCCGCGTTTCAGGGCACGCGCGACTCCCACCCCTAACCCTCTGAAACGCTCCTTCGACTGGTTCGACACCCTTTACCCCGTTTGGCTCGTCGGCCTCTCGGTTGTGGCGTTTATCAAGCCCTCCGTGATGCTCTGTTTTGGCCCGGAATGGATTTAGCGCACCCCGCGACAATAAAGCGCGAGCGCGCTGCGGAATGGAGCGAAAAGCATTTATCATCAACTCAACTGACCGAAGCGCGACCAGAGGGTGGTTATTTTATTTGTGAGTTTGCAATGAAATTACTGGCTGGGAGACTATCGAAAGAGCGACCCTGTTGCTCTTCAGAATCCCCCTCGTCCATGTCCCCAAAACGGCCTTTTTCAAAAAACCTGCCTACCAAAACTCGAGCCGGAATATTTTCCACCTTCGAGGGCTCCATTTCCAAAACGCTCCCCGCTTTGCTGGCCTTACTGATGGGCACGGCCACCACGGCGATCTTCGCAGCCTCCGATCCTGCGCTCCCTCCGCCTTCGGACCATGCCCAGCGGATGAGCAAGGGCTTGGAATCCTTCGACCAGGACATTCGCAAGATCCTTTCAGGCAGCTGCCTCAAATGTCATGGCGGTGAAAAGGTGAAGGGCGAGTTTGATCTGGGAACTCGCGAGGCCCTGCTCAAAGGCGGCACAGACGGACCGTCGGTTGTCGCGTTCCATCCGGATAAAAGCAGGATTCTCAAAATGCTACGGCACGAGGAAGAGCCGTTCATGCCCGAAAAGAAGCCGAAGCTTCCAGAGGATATGATCGAAAAAATCGCATCCTGGATCAAACAAGGCGCCCCGTATTCCAAGTCTCTCACGGAAGGTAAAACACCCGAGCGCGACCGATCCAAAGTCACGGACAGCGATCGGAGTTGGTGGTCCTTTCAACCTCTGGCGCCGGTCCCGATTCCCTCCGGCTCACAAGCCCACCCGATTGACCGTTTTCTTGCACACAAAGCCGCGGAGAAAAAGTTGGAGCTCGCACCAAAAGCCGATCGAAGGACTCTGATCCGCCGCGCCACTCTGGATCTGACCGGACTGCCGCCAACACCAGAGGAGGTGGAACGTTTTGTTGGCGACTCCTCTCCTGGAGCCTGGCCAAAACTGATCGACTCCCTTCTCTCTCGTCCCGCTTATGGAGAACGCTGGGCTCGCCATTGGATGGATGTCGCACGTTACGGCGAAAGCTCCGGATTCGAACAGGATTACGACCGGACCGGTTCGTATCATTACCGGGACTTTCTGATTCAGGCTCTGAATGAAAACATGCCATTCCAGCAATTCGTTCAGTGGCAGATTGCCGGCGACGAGTTTGCCCCTGGAAACCCTAAAGCTCTGGCCGCAACGGCTTTTCTGGGACTTGGGGTATTCCCCACCCAGATTACCATCAACGAACTGGAGCGCGTCCGATACGAAGACATGGACGACATGTTATCGACCACAGGCACGGCCTTTCTGGGACTGACCGTCGGATGCGCCAGATGTCACGATCACAAATACGACCCCATCCCGACGAAGGATTATTACCGGATGCTTTCGACATTTACCGGAACCGTTCGGAGCGAGGTTGACCTAGATACCAACCCAGAGCAGACCGGCAAACAGACGGCCGAATGGAAAAGGGAACTGGAGAATCTTCTGACAGAACAAACGAAACTCGAAACTTCGCTCCATCCTGCTTTTGAGACGTTCCTGGAGCGCGACATCCCAACCAATGTTGTCCCCAATGGCTGGATGGTCCTCCATTCCCTTTCTGCCCAAGGGACCGCGGGCACAACATTTACCCCTCAGGAAGACGGCTCCCTTCTAGCCAACAAAGGGAAAGATCCCACTCTCGAGAACTTCGAGTTTTCCTGCCCTGCCCCGAGCCGTTCCTTAACGGGGCTCCGGCTGGAGGCCCTTGTGGATCCGTCCCTGCCGGCCACCGGCCCGGGACGTTCAGCAAAAGGAAACTTTCAGCTCACCAAGGTCCGCGTAGAGATCCAATCCGCCGATGGCACACGCACAAGCGTGCCCTTTTCGAAAGCGGTGGCTGATTTCGAACAAAACAAAGAATCTCTCAGTGTCGCTTCCGTTCTAACCGGAAAACCCGACACGGGGTGGTCCATCGGCGGAAAAGAAAAAGCCTCTCACACCGCCGCGTTCACGTTTGCAGAAGCCATCACGCCGGCCCCCGGAGCCACCTTAGAAGTGACTCTCGAATTTCAGGGGAACGGGAAGGGCACCATTGGACGCCCCCGACTAGCCGTGATGAGCGGCGAAGCCCCTGGACTGGCGCAACCGACAGTGGAAGCCAAGGTGTATGAATTACTGGCGTCCCAAATGAAGCCCGAGAGCGCGGAGAATCTCCACCTCCTCGAACGTTGGTGGCGCACGCGCGATACAAAATGGAAGACACTCGAAAACAAACGAGTCGCGCTTGAGAAGACGAAACCAAACGGTCTAAGCAAGGTGCTGGTAGCTTCGGAAAGTTATCCGGCAATTAAATATCACACCGCCGGCGGAAGTGTAGAGACGTACAAAGATACCTTTGTGCTCAAACGCGGGAACGTGGCACTCAAGGAAGAAGTCGCGACCCCGGGCTTCCTGCAGGTGCTCTCACGCAGCCCCGAAGAACGCTGGCAGTGGACTCCTCCAACAGGAGCCAAATACGCAGGCAAACGCCGCGGTTTGGCGACATGGATTTTGGATGAAAAACAAGGTGCTGGAGCGTTGGCTTCGCGGGTGTTTGTAAACCGGTTGTGGTTGCATCATTTCGGCCGTGGCCTTGTGCAAACTCCAAACGACTTTGGGAAAACCGGCACACTCCCCGTGCAGCCTGAAATGCTCGATTGGTTATCGGGCCAATTGCTCCAAAACGGCGGTGACATCAAGGCGATGCACCGGCTCATGATGACGAGCGACGCCTACCAGCAAGCGGCGGCGAAAGATCCGGCCAAAGAGGCAACAGATCCTGCAAATGATCTTTTCGCACGGTCTTTGCCGAGGCGACTGGAGGGCGAGGCGATCCGGGATAGTCTATTGGCAGTCGCTGGCATCTTAGATCCGACACTCTTCGGGCCCAGTATTAAGGATGAAAACAGTCGCCGCCGCTCCGTGTATCTACGAGTCAAAAGGAGTCAGTTGATGAGTTCCATGGTTAGTTTCGATCAACCGGAACCGTTGGCCAGTCAGGGCCTCCGCCCCACCACAACCGTTGCACCACAAGCCTTGGTCCTGATGAACAGCGTCCAGGTCCGCACCTGCGCAAAAGCGTTTGCGGATCGCATCACCGAACAAAACACAAAAGATTCGACGCCCGAAAATCTGGTTCGTGCCGCGTATTTAAGGGCTCTGAGTCGCGAGCCGCTCCCCGGCGAAAGCGAGGATGCCCGGAGATTCCTCAAAGAACAGGCGCAGCGATCTCAAGGCTCCAGCCCTGCTGAAACGTCTTCCGCTGCCCTCACCGACTTTTGTCAGGTTCTACTTGAACTCAACGAGTTTGCGTACCGCCCCTAACCCATCCCCCTATGTTCCCCGGAAATCTCAACTCTCTGACTCGACGCGGCGCGCTCCAACGTGCAGGCGGTGGTTTTGGTTGGCTGGCGTGTGCATCCCTTCTTCAACGCACCGCGTTTGGGACCGATTCCCACACGTCACACAACCCGCTTGCTCCAAAAAAGCCAGCGTTCCCGGCGCGCGCTAAATCAGTGATCTGGATCTTTGCAAACGGCGGGCCCAGCCAGGTAGACACCTGGGACTACAAACCCGAACTTCAGAAAAAGGACGGCCAAACGCTGGCCGGGTTCGACCCAAAAACCGGTTTCTTCCCGGGCTCTGCAGGACCGCTGATGGCTTCTCCCTTTGCCTGGGCCCAACATGGACAAAGCGGCACTTGGGTGAGTGACCTCTTCCCCCATTTGTCTAAACACGTGGACAAGATGGCCTTCATCCACTCGTGCTGGACGGGATCCAACAACCACAGCCCGGCTTTATTTATGATGAATACCGGTATAACCCGCATGGGCGCTCCCTGTGTTGGGTCATGGGTCACCTATGGCTTGGGGTCCGAAGCGGAAAGCCTTCCGAGTTTTGTGGTGATGAGCGATCCACTCAATCGCGGGCTTCCGAAAGGAAGCGCCCAAAACTGGGGCGCGGGCTATCTGCCCAGCATCTATCAAGGGACGTGGCTTAAACCCAGTGGCGAACCCATCGAGAACCTGAAACCGGCACTCTCCAGCGCGGGAGCCTCCCAGCGGGCCCAACTCGATTTGCTGGCCAGCCTCAACCGACGACAACTCGAAGTCACCCCGATCGAAAGTGAACTTTCGGCGCGGATTGAGAGTTTCGAACTTGCGTACCGGATGCAAACCGCGGCCCCGGAAGCATTCGATATTTCGAGTGAACCCGAGCACATCAAAAAGGCGTATGGCTTTGATCAGAAACACTGCACTCATTTCGCCGCGCAGTGCCTGACGGCTCGCCGCATGGTCGAACGTGGAGTTCGGTTTGTGCAAATCTACTCGGGCGGCATGGAAAATCAGCAGAGCTGGGATTGCCACGCAGATTTGATTGGGAACCACCGGGGATTTGCTTTGGAAGCCGATCAGCCCGTAGCGGCGCTGCTGGCGGATCTCGAGCAACGCGGCCTTCTTAAAGAAACCCTCGTCATCTGGGCTGGTGAATTCGGCCGCACTCCCGTTTCGCAAAAAGGCGGAAAGCCGGGACGGGATCACAATCCGCACGCATTTACGGTGTGGATGGCGGGCGGTGGAGTGAAAGGCGGGCTCCACTACGGCCAGTCCGATGAAGTCGGCTACAAGGCGGTCGTCGACAAGGTCCACGTGCGGGATTACCACGCGACACTGCTTGCGCTACTGGGGATCGATCACGAAAAATTGACGTATCGGTTTCAGGGACTCGACCAACGACTCACCGGCGTGGAGTCGACCCGCGTGGTCACGGAACTTTTTGCGTAACTCGAAATCCCTCACATTTCAACGGTCCCTCACGAAACAATGGTCTATTCGTGAGCCATGGCTTTAGCGGCCAAACATTTTCCTCAAAAAAGCACGGAGCTCCCTTAGGCCGACTTTTCACCTCCATACACTGGCCAGTCTACAAGATAGATCTGGCACGGATGGGGAGGACGAAGTTCTCAGGATCGAGGATGCCTCGGGCGGCGTTTTGCTCAGCCTTTCCATCGCTCAATCGGAAGGCGGTATTACAGACACTTCGATTGCCCTCCTTTGAAGTTGGATTTGAAATCGAGTCAGCTCCATCGCGATAAAGTGGAAGGGGTTATCTTGTACTGGGCCAAGGCTCCATTCTCTGCCGCCAACAGGGGGTACGGCGGTGCTCATCCTGACGGACTCCTCAGAAAAGCTTCAAAATGGAGATCATTTTGAAGCGGTTCGGTTCATTGCATAATCTTCCACTGTGCCAATGGGGAGGCTCATGCTCGTGCGGGGAACGATCAACGATCTCTTTTCTGGAAATTCACCACAGCAGCTTGCCGCCGTCGAGCACGAGTAAACCACCGGTCATGTAGCTGCTGGCGTCACTGGCTAGAAAGACGACGAGGCCGCCGATTTCGTGAGGATCGCCCCATCGGCCCATCGGAATAGTCGCAGCGACTTCGGCCTGGAAATCCGGGCGCTCGCGAATCCAGCGATGATTTGCATCTGTGAGAAACGGCCCTGGGGCGATGCAGTTGACCGTTACGCCATGCACCGCCCAATCTGCAGCGACGGCCTTGGTGAACATGGCTACGGCCGCCTTGGATGTCTCGTAGGATCTCCCGCGCATAATCTTTCCCGGCCACAAAGCATTAATCGATGCGATGTTGATGATGCGTCCCCAGCCACGTGCAATCATAGCCCCGCCCAGTATCTTGGTACAGAGAAAGACCTGGGTCATATTCAGATCGATGATGCGTTGCCAATCCTCCAAAGTGAGATCTTCCGTTGGCGTATTGATAAGCCGTCCACCGACGTTGTTGACAAGAATGTCGATGGGCGGGAATTCACCAAGCAGACGCTCGCAGAGGCGCTCCACTTCGTATGGCAATGCAAGATCAGCCTGCACGGCCTGCACGTGATGTCCGGCGGCAGTTAAGTTTTCCGCCGCATCTCGCAAGTGCTCCGGATCTCTTCCCACGATGATTAGCTCGGCCCCAGCTTCACCTAGGGCTCGCGCCATTTCCAGCCCTAGGCCACGGCTCCCACCGGTAATTAAGGCGCGTCGGCCGTGAAGGGAAAATTTATCCAAGATGGGCATGGGCAGTCTGATCGTTGCGAAGCCAAAATGACACCGGAGTCTAACTTCAGTTTGTCAGAGTTTTTCGTGCAAGTGATAAAAAAATACTTTTTGTCTCTCGAGGACAGACCGGCTCCCCCCGCCTGCTCTCCCGCGCCTTTCCGCATGGGCTGCACCGCCCATTGAAGTCGCTGAGCTCGGGGCGCAGGGCGCGCGATGAAGACGGGTGGGGTGCCTGACTTCACAAAAGTCAGGACAGATAAATTCCTCTGACTCGTTCACCCCTCCTTTTAGAGTCTCTGCGACAGCGAGGCAGGACGGGCGGGCTCGCTACGCGAATGCGCCGAAGAGGGCAGAAAAGCCCCCCTGCTGTATTCCCACGTCCGTTGGCCCATTTGAGAGCATTTCGTCGGCATCTTTCAAAAGGACAGGGATTTCTCTGGCTATTGGTGGCTATCAGACGCTTTTGAATGGATGACTGGCCTGATTAACGCGTTGGATCAATTTGGCTGGGCCACCATGGACGGGTGCTTGAACGAGAATGAGGGTCTGCGTTTGAGCCTGGAATGCGAGAACGCCTGCCTCAACGGTCAATTCCGCAAGGCCGGCGTCGGCCGCGGCGCGAGTCTGGCGGTGAACGAGGCTATCCGGCGCGACCATGTATTGTGGCTGGTTCCCGGCGAGGCATCTCAAGAGCAGCAGCTTTACTTGGACAAACTGGAGGGGCTGCGTCTGGCGCTTAACCAGCGCTTTTTTCTTGGCCTGTTCGAATTCGAGGGCCACTACGCCATTTACCCAGAGGGTGCATTCTACAAGGCGCATTTAGACCGGCACGCTGGAACCAGAGAACGCGTGATGACGGTGATCCTCTACCTCAACTCCAACTGGCAGCCCGGAGATGGCGGTGAGTTGAAGCTTTGGACGAACAACGGGGACAAGACGGGCGCATTTGTACTCATCGAACCCAGAATGGGAACGCTGGTTTGCTTTCTCGCGGGTGACTTCTGGCACGAAGTCCTACCAGCCCACAAGAAGCGCATGAGCATCACGGGCTGGTTCCGGGAACGTTCAGCACAAACCGGTTAGGAAGTTTGCTGATGCACCCATGACCCGGATACTTTCAACCTGGCCGTGTTCCATGCAGAGGGGAACGCGCTAGACCACACCCGCGCCCTCAGGACGCTCCGACCATTCCCTTGGCCCCCTGCTCCGTCATGCTCATCTTTTCAAACTTGGAAGCCCCTCAATAGCTGCTTAAGGCGCAGACTTTCGAGCCGGCTTAGAATCAGAGTGGCACTGCGGCCTTCAAGGAAAACCTCCGTCTCATCCCGGTTGAGCACTTCCAACTGAATCACGCATCTCGGATTCAAGAGCAGGCTCCTGCTTACTTTAGAAAGCAACCCCTCCGGCAAACGCTGCTCCCAGTAGCCAATTGAACGCTTCACCATGCAGGACTGGCCGTTCTCGAACAGCACCCGCGTGTATGAACCCTCCGCCTGAACGGCCTGAATTTGGTGCGGTTTTAAGAAAAAAACGGCCCGTCCATCCTTCAACACCTCCACCTCGTTGGGACCCATTCTCGCTGGGGCCGCCCCGACATCAGGCTCTGCTTGAGGTTTCTCCGCCGCCTCGAGTGTGCGATCCAGCGCCAACGCCTTACGCAAACGCAATAAAGCCATCTCCAGACGCTTGGGATGCACAGGTTTGAGCAGGTAATCCAGCGCTTCCTTCTCAAATGCGGCAACGGCGTACTCCTCAAATGCCGTGACAAACACAATAAGCGGGGCCGGGCGCAGGGCCCTCAACTCAGTAAGCAGCTCGAATCCGTGCGTGTGGTTGAGCTCAATATCCAGAAAAACAACGTTAGGTTGTTCCATGTGGCAAAAGCGAAGGGCGTCCTCCGCATTTTCCGCCACGGCCGCCACCTCAACGTCCGCATGTTGCGAAAGCAACTCAACCATGAGCTTGGACGACAATGCTTCGTCATCCACCAAAAGCGCTCGGATTCGCGGGGAAAGAAGCGGCTTCATTAGGATCTCCCGGCGGGCAGCGACAATCGGACCACCACCGCACCCTCCTTAGAATCTACAGACATTTCGGCCTGCCCGCCGTAAATGAGCTCCAGACGGCGCTTCAGGTTCGGCAAACCCGTCCCCGGAGAAGTGGCATCGGGAGGCACCCACTGCCCCGAGTTTTTGATACTCACCGTGAGCCGTTGCCCCTCCGAGACCGAGGCCTCAACCAAAATGCGCAGCGGAGAGGGGCTTGTACGCATTCCGTACTTGAGCGCATTTTCCAGAAGCGGTTGCACGATCGAAGTCGGGACCAAGTGTTCCAAAGCCTCCGAATCCACCTCAAAACGGCAGTCCAACTTTTCCCCGAAACGGATGCGTTGAATACTGATGTAGCTTTGGAGCGCATGAATCTCTTCCCAAAAGGAATTTAGAAGCCGCCTCTGCTTGAGCGAAAAACGCAAATAATCGGCCAAGGAATGCGTCAGATAACGCACTTTTTCGGGATCCTTCGCCTCCGCGATGATCGAATTCAGCGCGTTGAAGAGAAAATGCGGGTGAACCTGTGCTTGAAGCAACGACAGCTCCGATTCCCTGTTCGCCTGGTCGACGACCGCGCTCCACTGGCCCTGCTTAATGCCGAAATAAAGCACGATCCAAACACCCATCGAAATCCAGCGAATCAAAAAAACGCCCACCACCAATTCGGAGGCCACGAAAAACTCGGGAATCACCCCCGCCATCCAGAGACCCCACGCGCTAAGAGCGTAGTCCACCATCGCCAATCCCAAAGAAGCCAGAGCGGATCCGGTCACAAAAACAACCGGAGGACACGGCCGCTTGGAAAGTCTCCTGCACCAAGGCCGAATCGCCGTCGAAAGCAGGAATCCTGTCAACGGACGGCTCATCGCAAAAGCGAGAACTGGCCCGCCTCCAACCAATTGAGTCATCCACAAAAGCAAAGGGATCATTGCGTAAAGCAGCCATCCCCCAATTTGGAGTTTCCAAAACGAGAGGTCTAGCGACAGCGAACCAATCCGCACACTTTCACGACGGGGACCTTGGATGGGGAGGCTGGCGCTCAGGGGCATCGCTTTAGAAAGAGTGGAGGCGGCTTTGAGGACGTTTAAAACTTTGGACGACTGAACGGGGCCATCTTACTACGCCGAAACAGATTCAAAAGACGCGAATAGACATCCAAAACCCATTTCAGAAACGATTACGGCCAGTTCGTGGATTCGCCCTCAGAAAGCAAAGCCTAAAAATCAAACCCGTGCTCCCATTTTTGTATCCCTCCCAACCCCACCACTCTATCACCAAAATCACATTATGCCGATCCAGGAACGGTTCCTTAGCGACTCCCTCCGTCTGCTCCGCTTTCCTTGCGCCCCCACGCTCCCCGCCCCCCCCCTTTCCCAACGCAGTCCCTCGCCTGCCGTCCCTCCGCCCCCAACCAAGGCGGCCAACCGCGGTGAGAGCTTCACCTAAAACCTTTGAAAGGGATTTCTCCCAAAAATCAGGCAAGGATTGCCGTGACAATATAGTTCTATCTATCGGCTCTGCCCTACCATAAGATCCATTTTCAGAAACCACTTAGTGGGGACTCCTCGTTAAAGCGCGATTTCATGCTGTAACGATCCCGTCGCCTCCTCTGAGCCTGCCTCAAGGAGTCACCATGTCCAGTTCCCTAACCCGTTTCAAAAGTCCACACACATCCTTTGCTCACGCAGTGGAATTTGGTGATTGGAAAGTGTTCGTTCCCGGTCCCGTTCCAATTGAGTCTCACCTGCTGGCGATCGGCAATCAGCAGCTTCCGTATAACCGCACCGAGGCATTTTCCGAAATCACACACGAAATCCAACTCGGTCTGCTGCAACTGTTTCAAACAGAAGGTTCAGTCGCTCTCCTTACCGCTTCTGGCACTGCAGCGATGGAGGCGGCGGCGATCAACTTCCTGGATGTCTCTACAAAAGTGCTCGTCGTCAATGGGGGCACGTTCGGCCAGCGCTGGAGCGATCTGTGTACCGTTCACTCAATCCCCTTTGAGGAATTGTGCGTTCCCCCGGGTGCCGACATTGACCTCTCTCAGCTGGAGTCGATTCTTTTGAAGGGACGGTTTTCAGCATTGCTCATCAATGCACACGAGACATCGACCGGACACCTTTACGACATCGAAGCGATTGGAAAAATCGTCCGCACTCACGGCTGCCTTTTCGTGGTGGATGCAATCAGTAGTATTTGCGCTGATCCATTCACAATGGACGCGTGGGGCGTCGATGTTTGCATTCTCAGTTCCCAGAAAGCCCTCGCCCTGCCTCCGGGCCTTTCCTTTGTGGCCCTAAACCGGCGCTCTGTCGCTCTGCTTGAGAAACGCAAACCGAAGAGCCTCTATTTTAACCTCAAAGACTACCTTGCCAATCAGCTCCGCGGACAGTCGCCCTACACACCCGCTATTGGCTTAATGTTGCAACTCCATCAGCGACTCGCCGACATCCAAAGCCAAACGCTTCCGGTGTTGGTTGCACAACACAAGCAAAGGGCAGAGCACTTTCGCCATGCGATTCAGGACTTGGCCTTCGCGGTCTTTCCATCACGCTGCTCCAATGCGATGACCGCCCTGGCATGCGAAGGGATGGATGCAGGCCAAGTCGTCGAGCGCTTGCGAGACCACTACCGAATCATCGTGGCACCGGGCGCTGGTTCCTTGAAATCAAAGACCATCCGTGTTGCCCACATGGGTGCCCAAAACCCAAACGACGTCGGCTTCCTGACTCAGGCACTAGCCGAGATCAACGCCACGTCCCGAAGAACAAAACGATGAAAGCAATTATCATGGCAGCCGGCATCGGTTCCCGACTCAAAAACATCAACGGCAACAAGCCGAAATGCTTAATCGAATCGGAAGGCGTCAGCCTCATCAGTCGCTCAGTTTCAATGCTCGAAGACAGGAACATTACCGACATCTGCGTTATCACGGGCTACCGGAGCGACCTCATACGCCAAGAATTGCAGGACCGCGTTCGTTTCCTCCACAATCCCTACTATGAAGTCACCAACAGCATCGCGTCTCTCTGGTTGGCCAAGAAAATGCTGAACGACGACGTCATCCTGATGAACGCCGACCTCTACTACGAAACCGCAGTTCTCGATACCGCGCTGGCACAAACAGGAAACGCAGTAATGCTCTCCGACTGCACTCGGATCATCGATGCCGATTTTCGCTTTGGCGTAAACGGTAGTCGGATTTTAAAAACAGGCAACGATCTCACCAATCAGGAAACCGATTGCGAGTACGTCGGAATTGTGAGGATCGACAAACGTTTCATTCAGATCTTCCGCAATCGCCTCGAAGAGATGATCAAAAAGGGTGATTTCAAAAACTGGTGGGAAGGCGTTCTTTACGCGTTGATCGACGAAGGCATCGACATTCTCCATAAAGATGTCGAAGGAGCGTTCTGGACCGAGGTCGATCATCTCGGCGACTACGAACGATTAAGGCAATGGAACTGCCGCGAAACAAAGACAGAGAACGTGTATCCGCTATCCAAACAACATACGGTGCATTCGCATTTTGGTATGAGTCAACGTAAAGAGGAGGCAATTGGTGACCTCTCCTAAATATCCGGATCCAGCATCGGTCGTTGAACCCAACTACTTCAGCAACTGGGGGGACTTGTGGTATCCAAGACTCGCAAACAAGCTGCTCAGGCCAGCCAGCGGTGTTCGGTTTTTGACGCCTAATCACCTAACGATCACCTCTTTCCTCCTCTACTCTCTGGCCTCTGTGCTGATCGTTGTTGGGGGTAAATGGATCGTCCCGGCAGCAATGCTGCTGGTATTTTCCTACGTCATCGACTGTCTCGATGGCCAGCTCGCGCGCTACACGGAACAATCCTCGGTGATCGGTGACTATCTGGACAAAACCCTCGACGTCTTAAAGATTGGCTTCATCAACGCGGCAATGGCCATCGCTGCCTACAACCTGACGGGCGACATCTACTACTTTCTGCTGGGTTTCAGTTCGTGCTTTGGCTTCCTGTTTCGCTACTATATCAAGCTGGAAATCATATTCGGCGCGATCAATCGGGACAAAGACTACTTGGACAAATCCCGCACGCGCAGACACGCACTCTACGCCGAGCTGGAAATCAGACGCTTGATGCCAAAAACATTCAAACAACACCTTCATTGGCTGTGGATTCGGCATCATTCAGTCTTCGCCTTGGATGAGGCTGAGCACGTCACCTTTGGTGCGATCGCAGCACTGACTTGCCGTCCAGACCTGTGGTGTTGGTTGTTCGGCGTTGGACAGATTTGTATCGCGATTTTTCGACTCGTTGGACGCGGAAGACAATTGGTGCAGCAGCCTGAGACACTCACGGATCCGCTGCGAAAATAAAGAAATGCCCAGACGACCGCCGGATTTCTTTTTGATGTTCACCCGGAACATCGGGTTTGCTAATCCAAGGAAGGCAGGATTCCCCTACCCTCGCATCAGCCGGCGCGACCGGCAGCGTTTGATTCGATATAATATTTATAACCATAATGATACGTTCATTTTTTATGGGGCGTTCTGAAAAACAAAAGCGTCTAGGCAAAGTTTTTTTGTACGGGGGGCTGCCAAACCCGGAGCGTGTTGCGGGAGAGATTCATCGGATTGAATGCGGTGGTGTATGATCGAAGAGGAACGAGGACTAGCCGGATTTAGCACTCTCCAAGAAAACTCCGCGCGCGAGTTTTCAAAATGGCGCAAAAAGCGAACTCTATCGCTTGATCATTTGCCCGATTCCTGCCGGACTCCGGACACACTCCTCCCTCTATGAAAACAGCTTTCACTGCGGCACTCACTCTGCCAGCACTCGCGGGGGCCTTGCTTGCGGAAAACGTCCTGCATCGCCCGGCGTCAGACCACCTCCTGTTTCTCGACCGCCGCGTTGTGGCGTCGGCCTCCGGCGTGGAGCTAACGGTCGGCCGGCCGCAACGCGACGTTCTGAATCCGCTGTTACCCAGCGACAAGCTTTGGGAAAACGCCACAAACAACTATTATCCGAACGTGGCGTGGGATAACTCCGAGCGGCGCTGGAAGCTGTGGTACAAGGACGTTCTGTCGGACGCGGACGCGATTGCAAAAATGGACGAGCCGTCTACGGTTCACAACGTCGGCTGGTACCTCCTATACGCAACGTCCGCAGACGGTGTAAAGTGGGAGCGGCCCTCGGTGAAACTTCACCGATTCGCCGGCGACAGCGACAACAATATCGTGGCAAGGGATTGCCCCAACGCCGGCGTATTCCGGGACGAAGCCGAAACGGATCCTTCCCGCCGTTACAAAATGGTTTACGACTTGGGTTTGGGAAAGCCGCGGGTGCGCTTCAGCCCCGATGGAATCCACTGGTGCGAAGGACTGGAGCCGCTCGGCTTCAAGCCCACTCAGGGGGATACCCACAACAACGCGTTCCGCGACCCGAAGACAGGGAAATTTCTGTGGTTCACAAAAACGTATTTGGGCGAACGCTTTGTGACCCGCCTTGAGAGCGATGATTTTCTCAACTGGCGCGCCGGAGGAGTGGTGCTGCGCAGCACCCTGGCCGAGGGCCGAGGCACTCAAACCTATGCGCTGACGGTGTTCCCTTACGCCAACGGGTATCTCGGATACCTCATGATGTACCACGTCGCGAACGGACGCAAAGTGGACTGCGAGCTCGCCTGGAGCCCGGATTCCGTGCATTGGGAGCGCGTCGCACCCGGACGCCCTTTGCTGGCGAACGGCCCGGCGGGATCTTATGACGGCGGTTGCATCTATGCGCAGGCCGGGCCGGCGGTAATCGAAGATGGAAAGAACGTGCTGTACTACGGAGGGAGTCCGACGGTGCATTTGGGCTGGAAGCGGTCTGGCGCGTTGTGCCGCGCGACGTTGTCGGAAGACGGATTCGCGGGATACCGCGCACGGGACGAGGGCGGCGGTCAAGTCGTGACGGCTTGGCTGCGGCCCTCGGGGAAGGTTCGTGTGACGGGGGAAGGCGACTACTCTTTCACGGAGGAAGCGGGGACCTCGGGACTGGTGCGTCTGAAAGTTCGCATCAATTCCGGTGGAATCGTTTATGCGATTCACGGACTGGAGTTGGCGGACAACACTCTCCGGGCTGAAGAGGAAGCCCCTTTCAAACCCGGGCCGGTGCGAACGGACGCCGTGCGGTTGGGAGTTGAAAGTCTTATGGAACGATGGAAGGGAACGGATTTGCTGGAGGCGTTGGCAGGAGGGGGCGCAGTCACGGTGACTCGCAAACCGGGGTTGAGACCGTTTGCTTTCGGGCCGATATTCGCAGGAGACTGGACTCAACACTTTGGAGGAAAAGGAGTGAGGCTTTCGGCCCGGCTGAGAACACCAAAACCGGGGGCAACCGTTCGGTTTGAAATTTTCGCCAAGGATGTGGCGCAGTGGTTCCGTGAGACCCCCGAGCGCTCGGCGGAAGATTTCGGGAACTTCAGTGTCGAGGCGGATTTTGGCTGGACCGACGCCGAAGCGCGGGCGGCGGGTTGGGTGCGAAGCGAGCAAGGGTTTGGCTGGCGGGAGACTTTACGAAACGCGGGACGGGTGGTGGTGATGCCGTCCGGAAGTTTTAAGGAGGACCGCTTCGATCTGGCAGAGGTCTCTGTGGAAGCTGTGGAAACCGTGGGTACGGAACGGAAGTAGGTTTGCTCCAGCACCCGCGTGCCGCAGGGAAAGCAGCCAGCCGCTTCAGAGCGCCGCCGCAAAAAAGAGCAGCGTCTGCTCCAGATGCTTTTCCCAGTAGGGCCACTCATGCCCGCCGGCAAACTCCTCGTACAAGTGCGGGATCCCGGCCGTTTCCAAACCTCTGTGCAAAGAGCGATTGAACTCAAGCAGCGGGTCTTCCGTCCCGCAGTCAAAGCGGATTCTGGGGAAGGGATGTTTTTGTCGCAAAAAGGTGTCCAATACGGAGCGGTCCTCTTCCAGCGCGGTGAATGTGGCCAACGGTTCCTCCACGTAGTCCCGCAACTGTTCGAGGTGCGTGGCCGACGAGTGCCCCGAGGCGGCGAGAAAATGGCCGGGGTGTTTGGCCGCCAGACGAAGCGCGCCAAAGCCCCCCATCGAAAGCCCTGCGATACACACCGGCGCATCCGCACTCAGGCAAGGGGCCGCCAGTCGGGCCGCTGCGGGAACTTCATCCATGATCCAGCGCTCAAAATCCTGGGTCCGGTGGGAAAGATACCCGCTTCCATCCCCCCAAAGGCCGTCGCTGGGCATGGCCAGGACCATCGGCGGAATCGTCCCCGCCGCACAAAGCCGCGCCGCAGTCCGGTGCGCCCCCCCTTTAAGGGCCCACGCCCAGTGGCTTCCATACACGCCGTGCAGCAGGATCACCAGTGGCACACGCCGCGCGTGATGCGCTCCCTCACACACGTAAACGCTGAGATCCGCCCGCTGCCCGAGCGCCGGGCTTTTCACCGTGACATGACGGAGTCCCTCTTTTTCGAAGCGTGGATCGGAAATTTCAATGGTCCGAAACGTGACGGGGGGCCGGGGGCTCATCTCGCTGTCGCTGAGGGTTCAAACATCTGCCTGAGCAAAATCGCGATCTCGCAAAGCCCTCAGGACAAGCTCCTGGGGCACTACGCTGTCGTCCATCTGCGCAAGGGTCACAACCGCGTCGGCAACCTGCTGCGCGGAAAGAAAGTCCTCCACGGGCATGGGGCGCGCGGTGGCTCCCTGCCAGAAGCCCGTATCAACGCCACCCGGAAGCAGTGCGGTGACGCGCACCCCAACAGGGGCGGCCTCTTCCCGTAGTCCCTGCGTAAAGCCGCGGACACCCCATTTTGCAGCGCAATACACCGTCTCTCCGGGGATCCCCCGCAAACTCGCCGTGGAAATGATGTTGATGATATGGCCTCGGCGCACCGGAACCATCGCGCGCAGGGCGGCCTGGCTCCCAAGAATCGTGCCCTTTAAATTCACCGCCAACATCAGGTCGATCTCTTCCGGAGTGTAGTCCTTGATGGCGCGGTGCCTGGCCAGACCGGCATTATTGACCCACAGCGCCACCGGTCCCGCATGGGCGGCCGCAGCCAAGGCCAAAGCCTCCATGTCGGAAGCCGAAGTCACGTCAGCCCTGAAGCCCACCGCAGCGGGATGATCCAGCATTGCGACGGACGCCTCCAAAGCGGACGCATCAGAATCGCTGAGGACGACACGCGCGTGTGCCTTCAGCAAGGTCTGTGCAAGGGCAAGGCCGATTCCTCGCGCGGCGCCCGTGACCACACAACTGATTTGGTTTAAATTCATGGAAACAATCAATTACGCGGAAGCGCTCAGCTCCCTTAGGTCAGCGCGTTTGGCCGAATAGTTGGTGTCAAACGCCAGCACCGCCGGTTCCGGTTCGCGGCCATGAATCCTGCACCATTCCAGGTAAAGCGGCTGCCACCAATTTGAATGCTGTGTGAGCCCTTCGGCGCGGTACTTCTCCCATTCAATGAGCACACGCGACCAACACTCGTCGCCATAGGCAGTGGCCTTTTTGGGGTCGCCGATTTCCTTCACGTACCAGTCGCGCCCGATGCGCGCATGGAGGACTTCGTCGGCCCAGTCAAAATCCTGGGCGAGTCCTGCGAATGGATCTCCGGAGGCAAGGCCCAGCTCCCACTCGAAGCGTTTACCGGTTTTGGGCATCAATCCTTGTTCGATGAAGTAAAGGACGGCATGGCGTTCAAGCGGCCGCAACTGGGTGTTGAGCGCCATCGACCAGGTGAAATTGATCCGTACAAACTCCCTCCAGTCGATTCCAGCCTGCACAAAGCCCACTTCACCGATCATGGCATGACGAGCCTCGTCCCAGAGCTGCCGGGTGAGGTCGACGGTATAGTCCCAGGGCTTCCCGGTGGTTTCCGCCAGAATGGAGGCCAGAACCTCCGGAACATCTATCTCCCTCAGACGTTTGTAATACAACATTAGAGGCTTGGGCATGACAGGCAACGTCGGGTCGTACAAAAACGCCTCGGCATGCACCCCCATGTTGTAGGGATCCGGAAAACGCTCGTCCCGTTTCGGAACCGGGTCGTATTGGTAGGCCTCAGCCGAAAACAGCCGCTCTGGGATGACCCCCTCGCCCTTAGTGCTGCCGTCTAAAGAGCCGCTCTGCAAAAGAAGCCGCTCCAGAAGGCTCTCCCAAGACCGCCCCTTCTCCCGCTCAGAGGGCCCAGCCATCTGCTCCACACACCGCGCCCCATATCCGGCCATCTCCTCCACCTCCAAAACGGCAAACCGGCACACCCGGATCGAAGGATGATCCACTAGCGCATTGGTGTCGGACAGGTAGCTCTTTAAAGCGGCCAGAAGCGCAGGCACCGCGTGCGCGTAAAAACCGGCAAGCATCAACGCCGTGTCGGGCGAAGCGAGGATTTCGTCGAAAAACACTTCCAACGCGGCATCCGGCGCATGGTCCAGCCCGAGAGGCGGCTCCCGCATTTCAGACACGCGCTTGCGCAGGGCCGCGGCATGTTCCGCACAGTAGTGGGCGTGGAGGCTGAACCCCATTTTGAGCTCGTACACGGGTTCGCTCGCGATGCGGTGCACCAAAATTTGGTTCATCCGGCGAAAGGCCCAATGGATGCGCTTGAGACGGCCCACGCAGCTTTCCACAGAAAGGCCCGGTTTGGCGGCGGAGTTGAAATTGGTAATTCCAGCAAGAGGGGGCAGCTCACGGTAGGATTGGTAGTCCATAAGATAAGATTGATACCCCCAACCTTGTCAGAAGACGCTCCGCATTGGCACCAAAATGGCCGCGAATTTTGCGCCCTTTCTCAAGCTGTCGCGTCTTGCCACCGGAGCGCCGGCAGTTAAGCCCCCACCTTTTAACGGATTTGGATTTGGAGCCATCGGGGCGGGGTTGCGGATTCGTTTTTGAGCTCTTCTCCAGCCCCGCAAGCGACAAGACCGGACCGTCAGAAGAGACCCCCAACCGACGCTCCAAAAAGAGGAATGCAATCTGCTCTGTCACGTAGTCCTCTTCATCCTATGCACCCCCTGCTCCTCATTGCTCTATTAATAACGGCTAGCGCATCTTATGCTGTCCCTAGCCCACTGCCCGACCTTCAGAAGCCACCGGTGAAGCCCCACCCCCAAGCCCGACAACTCCCACCCCTGCTCTCAGGTTCCCCCGAAAGCGCTTCCGCCCGCACGGACTGGGACAAGCAAGCCGAGGCGCTCAGGGCGCAATGGACCACCCTTTTGGGCGAGTTCCCAAAGCAAAAAGTCCCGCTCCAAACCGAATTTTTGGCCAAGGAAGAACTGCCCACCTTCACCCGCCAAACGATCACCTACCAGATTGAGGCCGACGTGCGCACCGACGCCGTGCTCCTCGTTCCCAAGGGCGCCACGGGGAAACTCCCGACCATCGTATTGTTCCATCCCACCTATGCCGAACACTACAAGCGCGTGGTGGGTCTTGAAGGGGAGGAGGAACCCGAACGCCAACAGGCCATCCAACTTGTCCACCAGGGCTACATTGTGGTAGTCCCCCGCTGTTTCCTTTGGAGCGAAATTCCCGAAGGCTTCCTTAAACCCGGCGAAAACGGCTATGCCGCACGCGTCCGCAAAATGCAGGAAAGCCACCCCTCCTGGAAGGGAATCACCCGGATGACCTGGGACGGGATCCGAGCTCTGGACCTTGCCGAAAGCCTACCGATGGTGGATCCTGCACGCCTCGGCATCTTCGGGCATTCTTTGGGCGCTAAGGAAGTTCTGTACGTGGCGGCATTTGATGGCCGGCCCCGGTGTGTGGTTTCGAGCGAAGGTGGCATCGGGTTGCGGCAGAGTAATTGGGAGGCGGTCTGGTATCTTGGACCGGAGATTCGGAACCCCGAATTCGCGCGGGAAAATCACGAATTACTGGCGCTTATCGCCCCTCGTCCCGTTCTGGTCCTGGCGGGTGGAGAGGGCAAGGGCGCTGCGGACACGGATGCAAGCTGGGCGCTGATTGAGGCTGCGCTTCCAATCTACCGTCTTCTGGGTGCGCCGCAGAACATCGGTTGGTTCAACCACGGCCTTGGCCACCGCTACGGA
This sequence comes from Chthoniobacteraceae bacterium, assembly GCA_947479475.1. Classification (GTDB taxonomy): domain Bacteria; phylum Verrucomicrobiota; class Verrucomicrobiia; order Chthoniobacterales; family Chthoniobacteraceae; genus Chth-196. The sequence continues at coordinate 22,519 of CANJZW010000032.1, read as the reverse complement.
GCGGAAGCGCGATCCGTTGCAGAGGGGTTTTTAGAAAACCGGCTCAAGCATTTTGGTCAATGACTTCAAGAATCCGCACGGGCCGCACGAATGGGTTTTGCCGGACCGTTGTTTCTAAATGCTTTCGCTTCTGCCCTGGAAACTTCACAAAAAAACGCTCTATCGCCCCCTCACCTGCGCACTCCCCTCTTGTGAAACTTATTGCCACACTCCTCGCACTCTCCCTTTCCTCTGCCGTCGCTGTCGAGACCGCGCTGCCTACTGCCACGGCAACCATTCATCCAGAGGAACCCGGCGCAGTCATTCCTATGGACTTTGTTGGACACAGCACGGAAAAGAAAATCCTTACGCATGACTCCTTCAGCCCGAAAAATACGACTCTAATCAATCTCTGCCGGACGCTTGGGTCGGGAGTGCTTCGAATCGGAGCCAATGGAGTCGATTCTACGTTTTTTCAACGGGAGGCAAACCCCGCCATGGAATCCATGAAGGACAATTAGTACGTCATCGAACCGTGGACGATCGGACCCGCTACGATTGATGCTTTTTTCGGGTTTGCACGTCTCGGAGTCGGAGATCTGGCCTCCGCAGTGGCACTGGTTTTTACGTCCCTTCCCTTGGCGGGGAAGATGACGGAAGCGCCGAAGCCTTTGCCCCCCAGAAACTCATCCAGCAGAGGCTTCAGCCGGGAGGCATAGACCATGTACCCTTCGAGCGACAGGTGGATATTGTCCGGCTTAAGGAGGGCAGGCTTAATCGAACCGTCGGTGTTGAGGAAGTCCTTGGTCAGGTCAAGCACGCGGACCTTCAGATCGGCTCCGAGATTTAGTTTATCGATCTCGGCGTTCGTCAGGAGGATGTCCTCATAGAAGCGGACCTTTGGGGCATGACAGGGCAGGATCTTCGCGACAACCACGTCGGCCTCGGGGAATTTCTCGCGCAGGTTGGCTAAGCAGGCCTTTACGCCTTGGGCGGCGGCGGCGACGCCGGTCTCGGGCGTAAAGAACATGTTATTGTTACCGATCATCATCACGATCGCGCGCGGCTTGAGTCCATCCACTCCGCCGTGGTCGAGTCGCCAGAGTACGTTCTGAACTTTGTCGCCACCGAGGCCAATGTTTATCACTTTGTACTTTTGAAAATGCGTATTCCACGCCTCGTTGAACACGCCGGTGTCCAGGGGTCCGCCCCACTGCTGGGTGATGGAATCACCAACCAGCAACACGTCGACCGGCCCGGGGTTCGAACGGACGTAGTCCACGAGTTTGGCGTGCGTCTCCAGCCAGCTTGCGCCGCCCCAATGGCCTGCGGTCGGGACGCAGGGCCAGAGTTTTGGCAGGTGCTTGTTCGACTCGCGGCCGGGGCGCCGGTCGTGCTCCGGTTTTTCGACAATATAGGCGCGCTCCTCGGCCGTGAGCGGCCAGCCCGCAGGCTGCGGATCGGCGGGCGGATGGGGGTATTTAAAAGCCAGAAGCGGCGCGACAAGAAGAAGCGAGAGTTGCATATATTATTTTTACGGGTGAAAGAGACCCCAATTCCACTAGCAACATGGCACGTAGCTTATTTACGGTTGAATCATGTTCGGGCAGGCCCGCGACACTATCGTATTCCATGGGGTCGACGGAATGTTCATAGAGCTCTATTGTGTCGTCGTTGCGCTCCGTGAGCCGGTACCCTGACGTACGCACAGAATTCGGCGTCCAGCCGACGGCCGCGGCAATGGCTTCGGGAAGCTGCCCGAGATGGTACCGTTGTCGAACCAATTCAAACGCCTTTGGTGCAAGTTTTTCGATGCACTCCTTTAAAGCTCGTGCGCGGAGAGCCACAGCTTCGGGTTCCGGCGAGTCTACACTATAGAGTAGGTCCATGATATCTTCGTCGAGGCTCGCCCCCCGGCGCTGGCGCGAGCGTTAAAACTGGAGCGTCTGATAGCGGGCTAAAGTGCACGCCCATGCCGCAAACTTAGGGATATTTTGTGTCGGCCGGTGCGGCGCCCTTGACCGGCTTTAGTTTGATCTCCACCTTCTCCGCCATGATCACGGTTTGTGGCGTTTCGATCTTCACATTGCCGCTCGCCGTCACTGCGCCCTTGGTCTTGTCGAAAGTCTGAGAGTCGGACGTGATCGTGACTGATTTCTCAACGATCACGGGTTTGATAAGCTTCGCTGACACAAAAACAAGGAGCCGCCGCTTCACTTGCAGCGTTTCACGCTTTTTTACTCCTTTTCCCTCACGAATTTCTAAGACCTGCGTATCGTCTTTGGCTGGCAGCTCCACGACGACCGTCTCTCCCGCCCTGATTGAAATCGATGTGTCGATCTTTCGTGTCGAAAAAATCGCCTGCGAACGGTGGCCGGACGGCACTGTCCCAATCAGCGAGGCCGAGAAGCGGTCTTGCAACGCTTTGGTTGACTCCGGGCGTGGAAATACGTTCTTTCCGCCAGCGTCTATGTCTCTAAACCCCACGAACTCGGTGACCTCCGGCGCAAGATTAAGATCGATGGTCCCGTCCTCATTGAAAGTCGCATCGACCCCAAGGGTGATGCCGATATTCTTCGCCTCAAACGCTGTCGGCTTCCACGCCTCGGGTTTCGTTCCCTTCACCCATTCCGTCGGGTATCGAAATTCCCGGACCATCTCGATTGTCGCGTGCTGCTTCGATCGAGTGGTCACGCGCGGAGTACAGAGGAGGTCCACCCCTCCCGTTTGGTTGAGCGCCTTCATTGTCGCTTGCAGATCTTCGTCGTTGAATACCCCGGCAACATACCCGTGCGACTCGCCAGATTCCGGGCGCACCGGCAGCCACGGCATCGCAGTGCGCGTTGCGGCACTTTCAGTGATCTCCACAAATTTTGATTCGATCTCAATCTGTGGCGCTTTCCCTTCCAGTTCCGGAGTCGAAGACTCGTTCTTCAGCGGCGACTCTTTCTTCTCAGCGCCTGAGAGCTGCACCATCCCGCAGACGGCGAGGACCACGCTTACCGCTGCGACTCCAACGGCGGCCAACCTGCGGCTGAGCGGGCGCCGCTCGCGCTTCTCATCCATAATCGCAAGGACACGGCCTTCCAGTGTCGATGGGCTTGCCATCGCGACCACGTGCCTCGCGAGAAAGCCTCTCGCGGAGACGGTCCGGGCGGCGTCACAAAGCTGCAAGGCATAGTCTTCAGTCTGCGTCCCGGACCGGAGCACGACGTCGTCCGTCGCCTGCTCCTGCGCAATGCGAAGCGAGCGCGCGGCGAGCCAGACAAGAGGATTCGGCCAATAAACAGCGCACGCGAGCTGTGCGATCCAGCGGGTGAGATAATCGTGGCGACTGACGTGCCCCGCTTCGTGGAGCAGAGCCGCTTTGAGACGCGCGTCGCTCCATGCGAGCGCTTCCGTCGGAAGCATCAGGACCGGCCGCAGGCTGCCCCAAGTCATGGGAACACGGCACTCCCCCGAAAGACGGATCTCGACGTGGCGATCGATCCCGAGTGTGCGCAAAATGTGCTCCGCCAGAGCTGCGATCCGCGCATCGTCTAGTAGCCGACTGTCTCGCTGAAGCAGGAGCAATCGCCAGCTTCCCAACAACCGCAAGCCGAACACGAGCACGGCGCCGGAGAGCCAGCCAATTAGAATGAGCTTCCGCCAATTGGGAGTCTTCCAGGAAGGCGGGCTTACTTCCACAGGAGAAAAATCAGGCGTCGCAGATGCGACCAATACCGGCGCAAACGAAAAGACGCTTGGCGAATCTGCGACTTTCGCCCGCTGCTGGATCTGAACCGGCCAGCGTGGAGCAACCAGACGCGTCATCGGCAGGAGCAACACCGCAACGATAGCGGAAAACCAGACGAGATGCCGCTGCGCTGCCGAAGCGCCGCGCCATGTCCGATCAACCACCACCGCAGGGAGAAAGATTGCCCCGCATTTGGCTAACATTTCGAGAAGAACTGGGGTTGCGAATTCTGGATTCATAGAAGTTATTTCGACTTGGATTTGGCCGCCTTGATAATCGCTTCGATCCGCTTCAATTCGCCGGGCGCGAGTTTGCCGTCCCCGACATCGACGAGCGCAGCAACCGCATTGGCGAGCGAACCGTCGAAGAACGTCTGAACGACTCGCTTCAGGGCCGAACGGCTTGCCTCTTCCCGCGGTTCCGTCGGAAGAAAAATATAGCGCGGCCCATCCTCCCGGTGCCGCAGGTGGCCCTTTTCTTCAAGAATCCGAAGCAGCGCGCGAACTGAAGAATAACTCGGCGGATCAGGCAGCGCCTCGCCGACTTCCGCCGCCGTGGCGGAGCCGCGTGCATAGATGACGTCCATGATCTGGCGCTCACGACGACTGAGATTATGCGACAATTTTGGAAACATGCTAAATTTTTAGCATCATTCGCACGAGCGGCAATAAAAGAATGCTAAAAATTTAGCATGTCGCATACAGCCGAAAGACAAGCCACCTCTTGAATGCAAAATCGGGCGCGTGGGTTTTTTTGTTTCCACATTCCACGCGGCTCCCGGCCTCTCCTCTTTCTTAGACATAACTTATTTACTATCATTGACTTGATTGCCTCTCAAAACAGGTTTTCTTACGCAACGAAGGATCCTCGTGATCTTAAAGGCGACACCAGCGCCAATCCCGGACGCCTCCCACGCAATTTCGCCACTACGGCCGCGGTACCAACCCAGAATGTGGCAGATATTGTTCACCGCGGTGTAGTCGCGATAGATCCCTCCGATTGAAAAGTAACCCTGCCGCGACTGAGCCCAACCCGGCTCCACGGACAACTCCAAGAGGATTTTTTATCTATGGATTAATGCCCGTTCCATGAGGAACATGGAAAAAGCATGGAGATCCGCCGTGAACAAGCCCTAGTGTCTGGGTTCCTTCCAGAAACAACCTTTTGCCCCCGGGGATCACTCCCACCCCACCCTCCAAAAAATATGACTCAAAGAGACACCGCCTTCCTGTTCCTCTCGGCCCTGCTGCTTTGCCCAATCCAGGAGCTCCCGGGGGCAACTTCTCCGACGCCCGAGGAACTCTGGAAAGAGTACGACCCCAACAAGGGCGGTTTTAAGGAAGAAATCATCAAACAGGAGACCCGGGACGGCATTCTCAATCGAGAGAGCTACATCAGCGCCTACGTACGCGGAGAAGAGATCCGAGTCTATTGCAAGTACAGCGTCAAGGAGGGCGCAAAACTTGCGCCGGGCCTGCTCAACGTCCACGGCTGGATGGGCGCGCCGGGCATCGGCAAGGACTTTGTCGAGGAGGGCTGGGCTGTGCTTGCCCACGATTACTGCGGTAAAACCGGCGAGCGGCCGCATTACACCAAGTATCCCGAAAGCCTCCGCCACGGGAACATGGACCGCAAAGTTGCCGGCCCGGTAAACACTACAACGGCGGATGGCAAGGACATCACAGACGCAAAACAAACCTCCGACTATCTTTGGTACGCAATCCAGCGGCGCGTGCTGAGCTATCTGGAACAGCAAAAGGAAGTCGACCGCTCGCGCCTCGGCGCAATCGGCTATTCTTACGGCGGGACGCTGATGTGGAACCTGGCAACCGACCCGAGGGTAAGGGCGGTCGTACCGCACTTTGGCATCGGCTACAATGACTACTACCGGAGCCGGCAGGTGTGGATGTACAGCGTCCCTGCAGCGGAGCCGCCAAAAACGCCCGGCGAAGAAATCTACCTCCGCTCCGTGGCTCCGGAGGCACACGTACCCGACATCACAGCCGCCACCCTGTTCCTCAACGGCTCCAACGACCACCACGGCGGGCACGAACGCGGACTGGAAAGCTTTAAAAAGTTCAAGCCTGGCGTGCCGTGGTCGTTTGCAATTCAGGCACGTGGCCATCACGACACCGAAAAAGTGGAGCAGGACACAAAGCTTTGGCTGGCAAAGTATGTGCGTGGGACCGAGGTGCCCTGGCCGGCGCATCCAAAGGCCCAGATACGGCTGGATGCGGACGGGGTCCCAGAGCTGGTGCTCGAGCCGGCATCGGCGGGACAGGTGCGCAAAGTCGAAATGTTTTATGCGCTCAAAAACCCCTGCAGCTTCGCCCGATCCTGGCGCGATGCACTGGGCGTGCAAACCGGCGGACAATGGATTGGAAAGCTGCCCGTGCTCAACGTGGAGGACTACCTCTTTGCCTACGCCAATATCACCTACGAATCGACCGTGGTGCGTTCCAGCGACTTTGTAGCGGCCATTCCCTCGCGGCTGGGAAAGGCAAATGCCACGGACAAGGCTTCAAATGCAATCTCGGAAAGCGGCTACGGCCTGTGGACGAACATCGCGGAGCTGGAGGGACCGAAGGGCATTAAGGGCTTCCGCTCCACTAACAACCAGCGAGGCTCCGGCACGGAGCAACTCCACGACCCGAAATGGAAGGCTCCCGCCAACAGCAGTCTGAGCTTCAAGTTTTATTGCACCGAGCCGCAGGTGGTGCTCCTCAATGCCACAAACTACCATTCCGCCGAGATTGAGATCACCGCCTCCGACGAGTGGCAGGAGATGGTGGTTCCGGCGGCACGTCTGACGGGGCGCTTCAGTCAAAAGCCCCTCAAGGACTGGGCGGAAGTGGGCGAGGTCTCCTTCCTGCCCAAACCAGGTTCAGATTTGACCAAGGTGCTCTTCGCAGACTTTAAGTGGACCCCGGCCGGAAAGAACTAAGGCTTGTTCCCGTTTGGTGGGATTGACATCCGGCAAAAGGTGCCCAGCGAATGCGCGCGCACAAGCCGAAGCTTCCTCCGCTTCGGCTATTCAAAGACACACAGAAAGATAAGAGCCGAGAAAAAGCCTCCCGCTTGGAGGGCTGGAATTCTTTGCTCTCCGCGTTGGCGATGGAAGCAATGTCTCCACGTCGTGAGCCAATCAACTGCAGAGTTCGGGCGAATCTCCGCCTGTAAACGGCGGCCGAAAAATGAGAGCCCTAAGGCTTTCAATCACGCTCAACGCAAAATTACCCGATTTACTCAACCGAGGCGGTGGTCCACCGAGTGGAAAAAGTCATTCCTGCTTTATTAAACGCAAAAAAAAAGTCGTTCCCAACAAACCGGTGAACTTCCCTCCGGGCTGTTTGCCGACCGGGTATTAATTCCCTTGGACGCGCAACTTTCCAATAGCAGAGCTCGCCACGTGCCTTTCACCCGAGGGCACTTGTCACCGTTTACCATCCGCTAACAATTAGAGATTCGTCTCTCTACAAATCCATTACAGAACTCTGCGAATAGTTTAGTGATGCTGTCCACCCGTTTCCCCATGAAGTCCTTCTTTCTAACTCTGCTGCTGGGCCTCCCTTCGTTGCTGCTCGCCCACGATGGCTCAAGTTTTGAAACGCTCCACCACCCAAATCTAAAGCTCAACGCGCCGGAACAGTTTCTTGCTCCGGAGTGGTTTCTTGCCCAGGCGGTTCAACCGCCCCGCCCTGCCTCGCAAGATTCCAGGCGCCCATCACAGGCTGCAGTTTTCGAAAGATTCTCGCCCCAGGTCGCACTTCGTTGGGACGAAAAGTTTTTGTACGTTGAGAACAACGGGATGCCAGCGCACTCGATGATGGTCGGCATCACCAGTTGGCAGCAACAGGTCCCCCTGCCCCAAAAATACTCGCGAGACAACGCCTGGCGCCTGCCACTACAACCAGTCCCCGCCGCCGAACCACTTTCCATTAAGGGCCGTTTTCTGAGGGGCGCGGTGGCTCTCGCCGCTAACGGCATTCCCATCTTCAACCCACAAAACAACCGGGGCGAAGTGTCGGCCGAAATCGGCGAACTGGACCAGTGGGGGGGGCACTGCGGACGCGCTGATGATTACCACTACCACGCGGCACCTCTCCACCTGCAAAGCACCGTGGGCGCAGGACGCCCCATTGCCTACGCCTTGGACGGTTACCCCATCCTCGGGCTCACAGAGGCCGATGGCGCGAAACCCACCGGACTGGATCTCTTCAACGGTCACTCCTTGCCCGGAATCGCCTACCACTACCATGCCTCAACCAAATATCCCTACGTCAACGGCGGATTCCACGGACAGGTCACCGAAAAAGACGGCCAAGTCGATCCCCAACCTCGCGCGCAACCCGTGAGGGAAGCGCTGACGGGCCTGCGCGGGGCCAAAATCACAGGCTTTGATTCAAACGGCAGCAACCTCTTTAAACTCACCTATGAGATCAATGCCGAAAAACGCGCCGTGTTGTACGCCGTGAACGCAGACGGCAGCACAACCTTTGAATTCCAAAACGGCAAAGACGGAACCTCCCGCCAAACCTACTCCCCCCGACAGGGCGGTGGCGGACAAGTCGGCGGCCCACCTTCCAACCGCGCCCCAAATAACGATCGCCCTCCCTCCCCGGAACGCCCGCCCAGTCCTGAGCCCGGCCCCGGTAATGCTTCACCGTCCGCTCCCTCGGTACGTCCTCCCGCCGCTGCCGCGCCCCGTTCCGCCACGTTTTTCTTGCGCAGTCCTGAGGTTAAAGAGGGTGGCCCGCTGCCCGCCGAATACACAGGGGACGGCCACGGTTCAACCCTGCCTCTGGAATGGACAGGCGCTCCGACTGGAACCAAAAGCTACACCCTTGTGATGCATCATCTGGATCCCGAGGGGAAAACCAAATGGTACTGGATTCTCTACAACATCCCCGCATCCACACAATCTTTGCCCAAAAACAGCAAAAACATCGGGACCCTAGGGAGCAGTTTCCGCGGGCAACTCGGCTACGAACCGCCCCACTCCAAGGGGCCCGGAGCAAAAACCTATATCCTGAGCCTGTTCGCGCTGTCTGCACCTCTTGAAGTGGGACAGTTTGCAGCGAAAGTCGACTACGAGGCCATCATGTCCGCCATGCAGGGTAAGACACTGGCCGCCGCGGATCTGAGCGTCACGTACACGCGCCCTGGCGAAGCCGGCCAGACACCGCCCGCTCCGGGCCAAAAACCGCCAAAGGCTGGCGGCGCCAAAGGCCCCCAACCGCCGAAACCGACCCCCTGATTCAAGGCATCCAATGAAAACACCCTCCTTAAATTTTCACAGGCCGCAGCCCAGCCGAACTAAACCCGCGCTAAGACCAAGACCTTCCTCCATCCAAGGATCACAAATCCCAAGACGGGATGAATTTTTGAGCGGCAAGCCACTTCAATGAAGCGCTCTTCCATTGCTCCCATAGTGGGCCCTTGCAGCCATTGAGGCCGTGACCGCCAGAGGGAAGTTCGAGGTATTCCACCGGCACATTGTGGGCTTTCATCGAAGCCACGAAATCCTGGCTATTGCTGGGTGGCACTGCCTTGTCGTCGATGGCATGGGTCAGGAAAGTGGGCGGCGTGTTATTGGTTACCTGCAATTCATTGGAGAAAAGGCGCACGAGTTCGGGCTTGGGAGTGGCACCAAGCAACTTCGCCCTGGAACCCTGGTGGCTGTTCTCGCCCATTGTAACAACGGGATACACCAGAATTGCGAAATCGGGGCGGCAGCTCTGTTTCTCAATCGGATCGGCGGCGTCAGGCTTTCCCAGATCGAAGTGCGTATCTGCAGTGGAGGCCACGTGACCGCCTGCCGAAAAGCCCAGAATACCGATGCGATCGGGATCGATCTTCCATTTAACAGCGCTAAAACGCACCAAGCGAATCGCGTGCTGAGCATCAAGCAGGGGCACCAGCGAGCGCCCCTCAGGCAAGCGGTATTCCAGGATAATCGCGGCAATGCCATGCGCATTGAACCACTCGGCAATCGGATAACCTTCGCGATCCGTAACGTGCCGGATGTAGCCACCGCCGGGACAAATCACGACGGCCGCGCCGTTGGCTTTGCCCTCGGGCGGGAGATACACTTTGAGATTCAAGTCGACCTTCTCAGAAGTACCGTCCCCGTTGGGTGCTTGATCGGGCCATAGCACCACACGGACAGTTGGAGGAAGGGTTTCCGGTGGTTCAGGGGCCGCCGATAGAAACGAAAGTGCGGCGAGGGAGGCAAGGACGGCGCGTTTCATGGGGTGGATAGACCCTCTTAGCAAAGTCGCTAAGGAACAAGGTTTTGATGCCAATGACGAAAAGGATTCCGGCGAGGATTTCGCGTCCCGCGCCAAAAGAAAACCCTTCGAGAGTGACAATGGTCTAAGGCTTTGCTCATAACGCGGTCTTGAATAGGGAAATCGTCCCTTGCTTCGTGCCGCAAAAAGCAAGTCTCCCTTTGGCACGACACGCGACACCGCGCGGGCGACTTGTCGGAATGTGGGCACAAAACGAATTCTCGATTCAGCCCCGTTTGCATGAAACACCCCCTCCCCCTCATAGTCACCCTGCTTCTCGCCGCACTCGCCGCGCTCCCTGCTGCCGAAACACGAGCCACTGGCGCCGGCTTCAAACCGACGCCGGAGTTGCAAAAGATCAAGATCTCAGACTACTCGCCGTCCGAAGAGATTCGTTTGAACATCGGGAATCTGATTGCCGCGGGCAAAGTTCAGCCCGCATCGAGAATTAGCACGGATGTCGTCAAAGAAAACTGCTGGCTCTTGCGCACACCGAATGGACCGCCCGAGATGCGCTGGCCCGCTGGAATGTTGAACTGGCGCGCAGGCGCTCCTGATCTCACTTTAGATCTGGGCTTGGACGGGTTTTACGATATCTACGCCGAAGTCCATGCCGTCGATGGCGGGGGTGCCAAGGGTGCTAAAGCTAAGGCAGAGGACCCTCTGCCAATGGCGTTCACCTTGGAATTGGAAGACGGCAGCAAACGCGAAATCGTGGGCGCGAAGGGCTTTCCAAATCATCATTTTGGGATGGAGGTGATGGCCTGCCACGCGTGGAACCTTACAGCGAAAAAGATCATCCTTCGCGGCATGGGGAAGCCTGTTTACCTCTCGGGATTCCGCCTCGTGCCCACAGACAAAGCATTCCTCGCCACGGACCCGGAGAACACCTCGCAGGCACCGGGATCAACCCCTGATTTTCGCATCCGCAAGGTGACGCGCTGGGTGGCAACAGACCACGTGGACATTGTGAGGGAAGAAGGAAAGCACTTCGCCTTTCCAGGCGTGGCACTGCTCAAGAACGGCGACCTCGCCGTCGTTTATCGTGAAGGAACGATTCACAATAACGAAACAACTGGAAAAGTAAGTCTGAGCCGCTCCAGCGATGGCGGCAGGACTTGGCTGCCACGCGTCACCGCACTGGACAGACCCCACATCGACGACCGCGATCCGAGCATCTTCCAGATGTCCAACGGCACCGTCCTGCTGACATCCGGCGACTGCTTATGCACTTCCTCAGACAACGCACAGACTTGGAGCCAGCCGGAACCTACGCCTGTATTCGGACCCCATGGTGCGGTGGAGGACGAGGATGGGCACATCGTTTATGGAGCGCTGAAGCGGGTGGTGCAGGATGAACTGACGCGCGTTGGTTCGCGTCCCATCCGGCTCGAAGCCGATGCGGCGTATCGCTCCAAGGACCAAGGGAAGTCCTGGAAGCCCGCGGGCATCGCATCCTACACCGCCTATATGCCAGGGCCGATGAATTACGTTTGGCTCGATGAACCATTCATGGCCGTCGTGCCGCACAAGTTCTGGATATTCAGCGCTCGCGTGGACTTGGATGGTTTCGCCCGGATCATTCGCTCTCCAGATCGTGGCAAAACGTGGGAACCCATCATCAGAACCCCCGTCTGGGGCTACCCGCAGCATCTCCTGCGTCTACGTGATGGGCGACTGCTGATGAGCTATAGCTACCGTCGGCAACCCTGGGGCGTGCGCGCCTGCCTCAGCAGCGATAACGGCAAAACCTGGGATATCGACAATGAAATCGTCATCCGCATGGATGGCGGCACCCCAGACGGGCAACCGACCAAAGTAATCAGCAAAGATCTAGGTTATCCCGTGTCCGTACAGCTCGCCGACGGGCGCATCTTCACCGTCTATTATTTCAACACCGGCGGATCGAACTGTTTCATTGCAGGAACATTTTGGAACCTTCCAAAGGAGTGAAAGACCAGCCAGTGCCCAAGCTGCTAGACGCGGGTGTTCACGGCAATTTCAAAAAGTAAAGAGTCCCGGGGCGAGCGGACTGACTAACCCGGATCAAGAGGGTGATTCAGCGCCCGGAAACACTGGCATCCTTAATGCGGATCCTGCTTTTAACCTTCTCCATGTCTGTCAAGTTGAGCGAGCGTCTGTGCGTTTCCACAAACAAACCGATGAGCTTGAGTGGGTAATCAAGGCGTCCATCGCCATTGCCCCTCCACTGGCCGGCGCCCAATCCCGGTTCGAGGTGTGAAGCGGGAGAGGCGTTGGTGAGAGGGAAACTCAGATAACACCAGCCGTCAAAGTCGATGGAGCTCTGGTTGCCCCAATCGCCTCCGTCGTATCCACCGGCGGAAATCCAACGTTCGCCTTTTGCATCCTCCAACTCCCAGTAAACACGGCCCCAACTACTGTCGCCCTTAATCCACACGCCAACAGTGTCAGGCTGGCCCGGGATAGTTGCCGGCTCTTTCAGACGCACCGAGGCATATTCTCCAACAATATCAGGAACATCTCCCTCATGCAGGAGCTCCAATTCAAGGCACGCGCCCTTTTCTGAATCGTTCACTCCGGTGAGGGTGAACCGGCCGGCGTGTCGCTCGGGGTTGTCCAATTTTGGCTCGCCCGGGCCAAGTGTCCACGCGGAGGCATCCTCCATCCGGCTCACAACCCGAGTATCGGCCGGCGGCAGGTTATCTGGAAAGGTGCGCTTTCCCGCACGCACCTGAGCGACGGCTTTTGGGGAAGTGAGATAGGAGACAGCGGTCGAAGCATCCGCACGAAGACGTTTGGCGCTGGTTTGGACGATGTTTCGGACGCCATAGAAACTGGTGCCCTTGAGCGTCGTCTCCGAGGGGAACTCGAACTCCAGCTCACAATGGCCGCGCGGGGTCCACACGGCGTAGATGTATTCTCCATCCCGTTCGAACTCGAGCGCGTAGACGCTGGAAGAACCTGTCGGAACCTGTCGCACAAGCTTCACTCTATCAAGCACCTTTGTCAACGTCGCCACAGCCACATAAACAGGCTTAGGATAGTGCAATGGACGCCGCTCACAAAAGCCGGCAGCGCCGTAAAGCGTGTCGAAGTAGCAGGCGCCCACATCCTCAATACCGCCGGGAGAGATGGTTGGAAAGCGGTGGGCAAAAACGTGCGATATTTAGAGCAGATAGGATTTCTCATCCAGTCAGGTTGGGAAGGGGTGAACGGAACCGGCAAGTGTGCCGAACTCATATGCATCAGTATTGCCGCAAAGAGGTTATCGCAAGTCTGAACAACTGCTTTCTGAAATCGAGGCTAATCAGGAATTGCAGATCTCTTTGGAGTCTCGGCGGCCATCGGTTAAGCAAGAAATCCTCGCAAGACGACAGAACAAAAAACGTAATCTGTCCGTTTTGTCGTCATAGAGCACAGGCACGAGGCTGGTGCCGACAAGCTACGGAGGGAATGGAAGACAGCTGAGGTCCGTGAGCGTTGGAAAAGAGATCACTGCATTCCAGAAAACCATTCCCTCTCAACGTCCTGATTCCAAATATAACGGATCACTTGGCCCGGCAGCCTCGAGGAAACCGCGCGCAACGAAACCGTGCCGTCAGAAAAACCTTTAGCAGGTCATGCACAGAGACTTTTTCGGCTCGTTACAATCTGGAGCCAGTGTAACTTCACCACTAAGGCCCATTTCGATGCCGGGTCATTCTCAAAACAGAGCTCACCCCGATGCAATGCCGCCCCCAGACCATTCTCTTGATCCTTCTTTTCTCCGGAGCCCCCTCTCAAGCGGCTCCTCTGGAGTTTAATCGCGACATCCGCCCCATTCTTTCCGACAAGTGCTTTGGATGCCATGGCCCAGATAGCGGCCACCGCAAAGCAGGGCTTCGATTGGACATCCGGGATTCAGCACTCAAACCAGCAAAAAGCGGGGACATCCCACTTTCCCCCGGAAATCCATCCGAAAGCCAGGTCCTTACGCGAGTCCTTAGCACAGACAAAGACGAGATCATGCCTCCGCCTGAGGCAAAAATGGAACGTCTGACCAAACCTGAAGCAGAAACCATCCGTCGCTGGATCGCGGAAGGAGCCAACTACCAGCCCCTATGGTCGTTCATCCCACCGAAAAACATCGCGGCCGAGCGGGGCGAAACCGGCAATGAAATTGACCGACTCATACGCGCCAGCCTTGCAAAACGGGGCCTCACCCCCCGCCCGGAAGCACGCCCGGAAGCACTCTTGCGCCGCGCCAGCCTTGATCTTACCGGCCTGCCTCCCTCCGCTGCGCAGGTGCGCGCATTGCTCGCAGACACACAACCCGACGCCTACGAAAGGGCCGTAGACATGCTTTTATCCTCCCCTGCATTCGGCGAACGATGGACATCCGAATGGCTCGATGTTTCACGCTATGCTGACAGTTTTGGTTTCCAAGTCGACCGCGACCGCGAGGTTTGGCCCTGGCGCGACTGGGTGGTGAACGCGTTCAATCGCAACCTCCCTTTTAACGATTTTGTCACGTGGCAACTTGCAGGCGATCTTCTCCAAAACCCAACCGACGAGCAGATTCTGGCAACCGCTTTCAACCGCCTCCACCAACAAGAAGCCGAGGGGGGATCGGTCGAGGAGGAATACAGAGTAGAATACATTGCCGATAGGGTTCAAACTTTCGGCACTGCATTCCTGGGACTAACCTTCGAGTGCGCAAAGTGCCACGACCACAAATTTGATCCAATTTCCCAGAAGGAATTTTATCAAATGTTCGCCTTCTTCGATGACATCGACGAAGCCGGTCTCTATTCGTTTTTTACCAACGATGCTCCAACTCCGTCCACTCGACTCCTCTCCAACGAGGCGAAAAAGAAACTCGGCGAGTTAATCAGCACGGCCGCCGATGCCGAAATCACTACCAAAGAAACAGCTTCAGCGGCCAAGGACCTATTCGCAGCCTGGCTCTCTCACAGGACCACCGAGCTGAGTATCTCGGGAGAAATCGGCCGCTTCCAAGCCGCCAAAGTTGGAGATAAAAAACTACTGAACCTGAACGATCCAGCCAAACCAGTGGCCCTCGCAGGCGAAAACAAAACAGTCAAAGGCCGCTCGGAAGACACCGCGGCCATCCAGCTTTCAGGAGACGATGAACTCACCCTTCCCGTCGGAAGCTTCAACCGCAGTGATCCATTTACGATTGCACTCTGGCTACAAATGCCTGCAGTTCAGGAGCGCTCGGTCGTTTTGCACCGTTCCAAAGCTTGGACGGATGCCGCCAGTCGCGGCTTTGAACTGCTGCTCGAAAACGGTAAACTGAAATGGTCTCTGGTGCGCTTCTGGCCAGGGGACGCAGCGTCCATCCAAACCAAAAGCGGTCTACAGCCAGGGGTGTGGACGCACGTTGCCATCACCTCGGACGGATCAGGAAAAGCTGCTGGTTTGCAGATTTTTCTCGATGGTCAAAAAGCAGAGACCAGCGTTCTCAAGGACACCCTCTCCCGCGACATCAATCCCGCTCGCGAAAACATCACGCTCGGAGCGCGCATGCGAGACCGTGGGTTCAAAAACGGAATCGTCGACGACATCCGCGTCTTTAACCGCCGTCTCTCTGCACTGGAAATCACAGCAACCTTTGCCCCCCAGCAGGCGCTCTCCCTCTGGTCAAAAAAAGTAGACCAATTTGCAGGCAATGACGAGGCAACACTCTTCGAAACGTTCCTCGCAGCAAATCCTCCCGAAGCACACACCTCGGCCTTGGACGCGCTCAAAAAATCTCGAAATGCAGTGCTGGCTTTCTTGGAATCGCAGCCCGAAATCTCCGTAATGCACGAGACGCCGGAGCCCAAAAAAGCCTACGTCCTCCTCCGCGGCCAATACGACCAACGCAGGGACGAAGTCTTCGCCAATACACCCGCTTCTCTGCCTCCATTCCCAGTCAACGCCCCCCGCAACCGTCTTGGCCTCGCACGCTGGCTCACTGATCCAGGACATCCATTGCTAGCGCGGGTAAGCGTTAATCGCTTTTGGCAGGCCCTCTTTGGGCGCGGCTTGGTGAAGACTTCCGATGACTTTGGAAGTCAGGGAACGCAGCCAGAATACCAGGATGTCCTCGATGCGCTGGCACTTTCTTTTATCAAAAGCGGTTGGGACACTAAAGCCCTGCTCAAGGGAATGGTCCTCTCCCAAACTTACCGTCAGGAAAGCATCTCCTCGGTCGCCATCTTAGCGGACGATCCAGAAAACGTCCTCCTCGCGCGCGGCCCCAGATTTCGACTCCCTGCCGAGGCCGTGCGCGATACGTTTCTAAGCGCCAGTGGCCTGCTCAGCACAAAAATTGGCGGCCCGCCTGTAAATCCCTACGAGAGTTCCGAGGCGTTCCGCCCCACCGCTGCGGACAAGGGCGATGGAAGCTTCAGGCGCAGCTTGTACACGCGCTGGCGCAGAACCTCTCCGCCACCGGCCATGATGGCATTCGACTCCGCCCGCAGGGCAGTCTGCTCCGCAAAACGGGAGCGCACCAACACGCCGCTCCAAGCCCTCGTATTACTCAACGGCCCGCAATACGTGGAGGCCGCCCGGATTCTGGGCGAACAGCTACAAAAAAAACATGGGGGAAATCTCGGGGCCTTGGTGGAGGAGGCATTCCTTTCCTGTTTGTCGCGTTTCCCGGATGCTAGAGAGAAAGAAATCACCTCTTCCCTTTACCAAGAGCAGCTCGCCCATTTTACAGCCCATCCCCTGGAGGCCGCTGCGCTGCTTAAGGTTGGACAGACTCCAGCCAACCCCTCCCTTCCCGCACCAGAGGTCGCGGCTGCCGCGATCCTTGCCCAGGCCCTCTTCAACCACGACGGCTCCATCGTCAAACAATAGCCATGCAATCTCTCGCGTCATCTCCCCTGCATACGGTGCTCCCGCGCCGCCATTTTCTGCGCCAATCGGGACTGGGGTTGGGAAGCCTGGCGCTTTCTGACATGCTCGTCTCAAACGAGGCAAAGGCCGGAGAAGCGCCTAAAAACCAGGCGAACCTCTCCCACTTTTCAGCCAAAGCCAAACGCGTCATCTACCTTTTCATGTCCGGAGGTCCGTCCCAGCTGGACCTCTTTGATTACAAACCTGAATTGATTAAAAGACACGGCGAACAGCTTCCAGACTCTGTTCGCGGCGGGCAGCGCCTCACCGGGATGTCCGGAAACCAATCATCGATTCCCATGGTGGGATCGCCCTTCAAGTTCTCACAACACGGGCCCGCAGGCGCCTGGTTTGGAGAGCACCTTCCCAACACCGCGGAGGTTGCTCCGGAGCTCTGTATCATCCGCTCGATGTTTACCGAGTCCATCAACCACGGGCCGGGCGTGACGTTTTTTCAAACCGGCTCGCAGATTCCGGGCCGCCCAAGTATGGGCGCTTGGCTCAGTTACGGATTGGGAAGTGAAAACAGTAACCTGCCCGGGTTTGTGGTGCTCATTACCAAAGGCAAAGGCGGCCAACCCCTTGGCGCTCACCTCTGGGGAAGCGGCTTTCTTCCGGCTGAATATCAGGGACTCCAATTTCGCCCGGCCAAGGATCCCGTCTTGTACCTCAACAACCCGGAAGGGGTTTCGCGGGAAAGCCGCCGCCTGATGCTCAGCAAGATGGAAGCCCTCCACACGCACCAGCTTGAAACCACCGGCATCGAACCCGGCATCCAAGCCCGCATCGCCAATTACGAAATGGCCTTCCGCATGCAGACCAGCATCCCGGAAGTCACAGATATCGCCTCCGAAAGTGAAGCCACTTTTGAGCTCTACGGCCCCGAGGCAAAAGTGCCCGGCACCTTCGCCGCAAACTGCCTTCAAGCCCGGCGCCTTGCCGAAAAAGGCGTCCGCTTCATCCAACTCTACCACCAGGACTGGGATCACCACGGAGGAGTTCCGGGCGCTATTCCAAAACTATGCCGTGAAACCGACCGCGGGTGCGCCGCACTCCTTCAGGACCTCAAGCAGCGCGGAATGCTTGAGGATACGCTTGTTGTCTGGGGCGGAGAATTCGGCCGCACCAACTATTGCCAGGGCAAACTGAGCACAAACTTCGGCCGCGACCATCATCCCCGCTGTTTCACGATGTGGATGGCAGGCGGCGGGGTCAAAGGCGGCATGGTTTATGGCGAGACCGATGAACTGGGCTACAACGTCGTTCAGGACGGCGTTCATGTGCACGATATCCAAGCCACGATTCTCAACCAGCTTGGCATGGATCACGAGGCGCTAACCTACAAATTTCAGGGCCGGCGTTACCGTCTCACAGACGTCCACGGCAAGGTTGTGAAGGCAATTCTCAGCTGACCTTGGCAATGAAAACGCGCCCTTTGAATGGGCGTCTGACCGGTTGCTGTGTACAACTTATCAAAAAAAGGTCGTGCAGGGGGGGGTAAAACGCGAGTTCGTTTAAGGCAGATGTCCGTTTTGCGTCTATCAGCGCATGATGGCAGGGAACTAGCGTTGCGTCGGGTTCACGCTGTCTCTAGGCCCGCGAGCGTTTTCTTGGTACTCGTGCCAAACTTGTCTGTTTCGACGCCCATTTGCCGGGCGATTTGCACCCAAAGATTGCAGAGGGGGGGCGGGGACTTTGGATCGTGAGCGATGTGCTGTCCGTGTTTGAAGCCGCCGCCAGCGACGAGGATGGGAAGGTTAGTGGCATCGTGGCTGGAGGCGTTGCCCATGCCGGCGCCGACGACCGTGATGGTGTTGTCGATGAGCCGGGTACCGCTTTCGTCGGGCGTTTTCAGTCTACCGAGAAACCTGCCGCACTCGCTCATAATGTCGCGCTCGAGGAGGGTGAGTTTGTTAATCTTGCCACTGTCCTGACCGTGATGACTGAGGTCGTGATAGGCGAAAGTTTCTCCAGGCTTCGATGGGGTCTTGGCGGTGCCGATGTAGTAGATCGTAGCAAGGCGCGTGAGGTCGGCTTGAAAGGCGAGCTGGGCGAGTTGGAGGTTGAGACCAAAGGAGACGGTTTTCTCGTCGGGTGCCGGATCCTTCAGGGGGGCGATGCCGGGATTAGGTTTCGGCCGACGCGCATAGTCTTCGGCGCTGACCATGCGCTGTTCCAGTTCCCGCACGCTGGTGAAGTATTGGTCGAGTTTATCGCGGTCCACAGCGCCGACATCCCGCTGCATGGCCCGAGCCTCTGCTCCAACACGGTCGAGGATGCTGCGGCCTTGCCGGACACGCTCCACTTCGCTTTGAATTTCGGCGGGAGTGCCATTAATGAACAGTTTCGAAAACATTCGCGTTACGCTGGCTTCCGCCGGAATAGCAACGCCACTGCGTGAGTAGCTGAAGCTCGTGCCGTTGCCCTGCGCCATGGCGATGGATCCAAAGCGGGTCTGTGAGCCTATTTTCTCCGCGATCAATTGATCTAGCGAGATGCCGTTGCGAAAGCTGGGTGAGCTGGGATGCGGGGTGCCAGTGAGGAAGGATCTGTCTGACGCATGCCCATCGCGCACCTCTGGATGATTGAGGCCGGAGATGACGGTGAAATCATCACGATGGTCCTTGATGAGATCCAAGTAGGGCGATGGTGTGTAGGCTGCGCCCGCTTCTTTCGGGAAGAAGTTCGGTGCGTGAAAGCTGAAATAGTTCAGCACGCAGACAAATCGTTTTGGCTGCACGGGCGTGGCGGCAAATGCTGACTGCATCGACTCGAGCCAAGGCAAGGCGAGGGCGATGCTACCTTGCTTCAGCAGTGCGCGGCGGGAGAGGTGTCTTTGAGTAATAAAGTTCATCGTTGGTCTATTTGTGAGTGAACATACGGCTCTGGATCACCTCATGCAGGAGTGTGCGCAGACCGAAGTCGCTGGACGCGGCGCGCTGCACGATGGCGTCCACCACCTTGCGGTCGGCGAACTGAATTCGGGCGCCTGTAAGGTAGGTAATGAGTTTCTCCGTCATGCAGTGGGCGACTTGTTCGGGATGGGCGAGGAGCAGTTGCTTGAAGGCGTCCACATCCTGGAACTCACGGCCATCGGCGAGCTTGTAACTCGGGTCGATTTTTGGACCGTCAATGTAATAGCGGACATCAGAGCCGGGAATGCCCACAGTTTTGCCCTTCGCGCTTTCTGGAATAGCGCGATATTTTGTGCGCCAGCGACCGGTGACATCGAAGCTCTCAAGAGCGAATCCAGGCGGATCGAGCTTCGCGTGGCAGCCTGCGCAGGCGGTTTGATTGCGATGTTTGTCGAGTTGCTCGCGGATGCTGGTGGTGCCGCGGATGTCGGGCTCGATGGCGGCCACATTTTTCGGCGGTGGATCGGGCGGTGTGCCAAGAATGCGATCCAGCACATAGGCACCGCGCACCACGGGCGAGGTGGTGGTGCCATTCGCACTGACTTTCAAGACAGCGCCCTGAGTGAGGAAGCCACCGCGATGAGAGTTCGCTGGCAGGGTGACTTTCTGAATGTCCGGCCCTTTCACTCCGGATATCTGGTAATGTTCGGCTAGACGTTCGTTGAGCATCGCGAAGTCGGAGTGGACCACGTTGCGCACACTGAGATCGTGCCGGAGCATCTCGTTAAAGAACGCCGTGCTCTCGCGCATCATCGATCGTTGCAGGTAAACCTCAAACTCGGGATAGAGCTTGGTATCCGGCTGCGTGAAGTCGATATCGCGAAGGTTGAGCCAGCTTCCGAGGAAATTCTGGGTGAAACGCTCCGCCTTTGGTGAAGCGAGCAGTCTCTCGGTCTGTGCGCGCAGCGTAACAGGTTCGTGCAGTTTGTTCTGATCGGCGAGCGCTGCGAGTTCTTCGTCCGGCGCCGTGCTCCAAAGAGCGTAGCTGAGGCGCGCAGCCAGCGCATAATCATTCAGTGCGCCGGGCTTCTCGGCGAGAAAGAGGAACCTTGGCGAGCACAGCGCGAGTTTGTAGGCGCCGCCCAGCGCTTCATCAAAGGCGCGGCCTTTCTGCATCTCATCACTCATAAAGCCAACGAGGTCCGCAACCTCCGTCTCCGTCACCGGGCGGCGAAACACTTTCGGCAAAAACGCGGCAAGCAATCGCCGCGCATCAGCCTCGGGTTGCTTCGAAACAACATGTCCCTTCTCAATAGGCAGATCCCCATAGAGCAGTGTGTGTCCACGCAACGGCCAGGTGTCGAACAACGGTCCTTCGATCTCAATCGACTCGATGGCGGCTGCATAGCTGGTATTCATCGCTTTCTCGTCCGGCATCTCGGGCACCGAGCGGAAAGGCTCCATGAAGATCGTTTGCCCAGCCTGAATGCGTGTCTCCACAGTGAACTCGCGGAACCCCTCAGGACTCATCTCGAAGAAATCCACGACATTCCTCCCGTCCGCGTGGCTCGCGCCGACATAGACTTTCAGGATTACCCGACGGTCCGGCGCCGCCTTGTGGGCACCGCCAGAATACAGGCTGTCGCGGTCGATGATCGACTTCGCTCGAATGCAGAAACGGTAACGAGCGCCCGGCACGGGCGGCCGCCAAGCAAGCAATCCGCCATGAGGCGGGGAGCCTCCGAGCGACCGAATGGCAAGCACACCCTCCGACGAACGTGTCCAAAGAATCCGGGAGAAACCAATTGGCCCCCAGTCTTTCCACGTCTCCTCATAGTCCGTGCGAATTTTTGTCGTCACCGGGCGCGGCCCAGTGCTCGTTGCCTCCTTCAATGAAAGATCCGCCGCCTGCATGTAGCGCTCCAAATGCACAGCCGAGAGGTTCAGTGCGGAACCCACATTATCGAAACCGTCCAGCGTGCCATCTTCCGGCAGGAGATCGCGCAGCGCGGTGTCGATGCCGAGCAAGTCGTGCAGAGTGTGCTCATACTCCGTACGATTTAGCCGCCGATAAACGACGCGCCCATCCCGCTGCTGCGTTGCCAAACTAAAGTCGTGAAGGTATCCACCGAGCGAATGGAGAAAAGGCCCGCTCAACTCTCCGGTCGGGCGCTTCTTGTCCTTCGGCGGCATCTCACCGCGTGCCACCTTATCGAAGACTTTGGTCCACTGTTGGAGGATCTCTGCGTCATCGAGTTTCCATTTCAGTGCCGCCAAATCGAGCCCGCCTTTCTTCGCATCCGCATCGTGGCAGTCGTAGCAATGTTCATCGAACATCGGCTGCACTTTGGCCAGAGGATCCGCGGCAGCGGCTGGGGCGGCGGGACATTCAGACAAGCCAACAAGCAGCAACAGAGTCGCCAAGTAGCGGAAGATTCCTTGATGATCAGTGAGTCTCATTGTTCTCCTTCCTTCACCATGGCCCGTGCGAGCCTGAAACCCGTTTCCGAATATGACTTCGCCGGCGAAGCATTGCAGCGCGTGCTTGCGCGCAGGGCATTAGTTTCACTGCCAAAACCGCCGCCGCGAATGACACGCTTGGTTTCATAAATGATGCTCTCCGTCCATTCCCAGACATTCCCGCTTTGATCCAGCGTGCCGTAGTAACTAGGCGATGCCGGATAGCTCCCGACATCCGTGAGATAGATGACCCCGCCTGCCTGATACGTATTCTGCGTCACAGCGTGCCCTTTGGTCCAAAAAAAGTTAGCGGCATTCACGCGGGT
>CANJZW010000031.1 GCA_947479475.1 Chthoniobacteraceae bacterium | reverse complement strand
CAAGGCCGGCTCCGCCCTCGTGCAGGCCGGTCGCTTCTTCCCCAGTATCTTCAGCCTTCTAACCCAAAAAGTCGTCGCAAAAACACCCGTCTAGCCTCTCCGGGCTCGACATCCTGAAGTCACGGGAATTGAGATGATCTGTTCCTGACCTCGCTCGGCTCTATCTGCTTCTGTAATCTCGCGGAAAGAAGGGAGGAATTGAGATCAGCAAGATTCCTTTTCCAACGATAGGGTTCAGGTAGACGTCAGAATGTCTGAGTCTTTGGGTGATCTCTTCATAGATGCAGGATGTCTGAGGCTAAACTCACTGCCCCGCAGGCTAACCTCACCGCCCGGGCGCAGGTTTCCCCAAGTCGGCACCCTTGAGCAACCGGAACAGCTCGGAATCCGTGGACAGAAGCAGAGTCGTGTCCTTGGTGAACGTGAGCCGGTAGGTCTCCAGCGTCTTGAGAAAAGTGTAAAACTCCGGTGCTTTCGGGTCGCTGCCAAAGGCCTTCGCGTAAAGCTCCGAAGCCTTGGCGTCGGACTCCCCCCTGATCTGCTGTGCTTTAAGGTAGGCGCCCGACTGGATCTCGCTCAGGTCGCGCTCCTTTTGCCCCGCTATCTTGGCAGCCTCCCCCTCGCCCTCTGATCGGAAGCGTTGAGCAATCTGCTGCCTCTCGCTCATCATCCGCTGATAAATGCGGTCCAGCACGTCCGTGTTGTAGTTGACCCGCTTAAGCCGCACGTCCAACAACTCGATCCCAAACTCCGAGAGCTTCCTCGCCGCCGCCGTGGCGATTTCCTGCTCCACCTTGAGACGGCCCACGCGGATGGGCGGCAGCACCCCAACGGCACCAGGCCCGTCCGTCTTGAGCGACTCATCCCGCACAGGCTGCCGGAGCGGATCGGTGCGCACGATCTCAATCAATTCATGACGCGCAACCGCGTTGCGGGTGTCGCTCCCCAGGATATCCTCCAAACGCGATTGCGCACTGCGCTCGTCTCGCAGGCGAACAAAATAGGTCTTGGGGTCGGAAATGCGCCACCGGGCAAAGGTCTCCACCCGGATGTAGGTTTTGTCCTTGGTGGGAATGGCCACCGGCGCCCCGTCCCACTCCAAAAACCGTTTGTCCAGACGGTGGACCTCCTGAATGAAGGGCACCTTCAAATGCAGCCCGGGCTCGGACACAGGCTCCCCGACCGGTTTGCCGAACTGGGTGAGAATCACCTGCTCCGCCTGACTCACCGTGTAGAACAAGCCCGAGGCAGCCACCAAAAACAGGGCGCCGACAAACAAAAGCACCAGAGTAAATCCATTTTTCATATTAACGCACCTCCTGTTTTCTGGCGCCGCCGGCAGGCTGCGATTGCTGTTGTAGCGATTGCAGAGGCTGCAGAGGAAGCACCGGCAGCAGTTGCCGAAGCCCCTCGTCGACCACAATTTTCTGGCCTGCGTTCGGGAGCGCCTCCGCGAGGGTCTCCAGATAAAGCCGCGTCCGCGTGGCCTCCGGCGCCAACCGGTACTGTGCAAACTGGAGGTTGAAAGAGGCCACATCCCCCTCCGCCTCGTTAACGCGCTTGAACCGGTATCCCTCCGCCGTACTCAGCGTCTGCTCGGCCTGACCGCGGGCGCGTGGGATCGCCTTGTTGTATTCGCCCACCGCCACGTTGATGGCGCTGGCGCGGTCCTGCTGGGCCTTGTTCACTTCGTTGAAGGACGCCTCCACTTGCTTGGGCGGGTTCACGTCCTTCAACTGCACTCCGTCCACCCGGATTCCCAACTGGTAACGCCGCGCGAGCTCCTGCATTCGCGCCAGCGCCGAGACCTCGATTTCCTGGCGCCCCACAGTGATAACCTCGTCCACCGTGCGATCCCCAACCACCTCCCGCATTGCGGCCTCAGAAAGGTCGCGCAAGGTGCGGTCCGGATTGCGCACGTCAAAGAGATACTCCCTTGGATTGTCGATGCGGTACTGCACCACCCATTCCACAAGCGCGGCGTTCAGATCCCCAGTGACCATGGATTTCTCCTCCACCGGGTTTTTCCCGGGCTGGTGCGGGTTGGTGTACCCCTGCGAGGCAAAGCCAAACTCCATTTTGAGCTGGCGTCTGGTAGGCAGCACCAAAACCTCCTCCATTCCCATGGGCAACTTGAAATGCAGGCCAGGCTCCACAATCCGCACAAACCTGCCGAACCGCAACAGCACGCCTTCCGACTCCGCCTCCACAGTGTAAAAACACGTCCACATGACCGCCGCGGCCGCCAGGAGCAAAAAACCCATCAACCGGGATTTTGATCCAAACAGAGCTTGGAGTTCACGAGTATGATTTCCAGAACCGCCGTAAATATCAGCCATAAATTCTCCCCTAGATAGCGCGACATGCCGGAGGCCAAAGCAAGAGCCAATTCCATTTATTTTCTTCTTTGCCAACCCTCCCATGGCCGCTTAGCGCCGCTCCCCACGTCCCACTCAGATCCACTCAGATCCACTCAGATCCACTCAGATCCACTCAGATCCGCGGGGGCATCCAGCGGATGCGCACGTAAACATAATCCCCCCGGGACAAAACCCCCATTGCCAAACGTGCCCCTCGCAGCTCGCCCTGGTGCCACCCCCCCTCGCCCAGCCATTGGTGGAACAAAAGGGAGTCGCCAAGCTCAAAAAACGGCGCCTCAAAAAACTCCCGCAGCTCGCTCATTCCAAAATCATCGTTGGCCCACCATTCCAGACAAACCGCCCCCCCGGCCCCCGAAAGAATGCAGCGTCTCCAAGAGGCCCCCCAGGGAAACCCCTCCCAGCGCTCAAAGCGAACGCGCCCCGGCGCCTCACTCACAGGCACTTCCCCCAGAGCCTCTTGAAAGTAACCCACCACGGCCGAGAGCGAGGGGGGAACCTTGGGCCGGGACGCTTCAAACTCCAAAAAGCAGTCCCTCAAAACCTCCTCATTCGTCGGAACCAGAGAGCCCGCAGCCCATACCCGGGGTTGGAGACCTGAAGCCTGAGGCGAGCCATCCGGGCGCCACAGGCACCACGCCTCAAAAGTGCCAAACCACAACTGCCCGGGCCTCCCCCTGCGGATCCTAGATCCGTACCCAGACCCCCGGCCCTCTCCCTGCGCAGGGAAAGCCCCTCCAACCCCTCCAACCCCTCCAACCCGGAACGCCCTCCCATCCCGCTCCAAGGGCGCCACGGCTTCCGCGGCCTCCGCACTCCCCAAAAAAGCCGCTCCGAAAACTCCCAGATAAAAGAACGCCATCAGAAGCGCTTTCGGCACGGCCCTCCCAACTGAGAGCTTTTGAAAAGCGCGCCTAAACACAGAGAAGACGCGCGCGGCGCGCCTCCCCCTCTGTGTGCCACGAGGCTCGTTCCCCAGAAACGCCCCAAGAACGCCCTCAGAGAACCCCTCTTTTAGAGAGGACCGTGAAAGCCCACCCCGAGCCTCCTCCCGCCCCCGTACGCGCGCAATGCCTCCAAAATCGCCGTTGGCGCGAGCACCAGAGTGACCTTTCCAGGTCTCATCCCCCTCCCAAGCAGCGCCAACAAGACCGCCATCGTAGCGGACCCTCTCCCTGGGAGCCATGCGCCCTCCAAGGGCGAAGCCTTTACCGACCCCGCTGGCAGAGCCGCCCCCGCCAGCGAATCCTCTTCCAAAAGCCACGCCCCCGAGAGCTACGCTTTTCTGGAATCGCCCCACCGGTGCTCCTTTTGCGTGTCGCCCTAACGGCTGTCCTTTTACGTGTCGCCCTAATGGCTCTCCATTTGGGTCCCCCGCCGCCATTGCCCTTTTCCCACATCGCGCTCCCTGTTTAGGAAATTCAGGGAATCCGCCACTGGGTTTGCCGCCAAAGCATTCGGTTTGCATGTTTATCCCTCCCCAACGATTGCTACGGAGAAGGTCGGCGCAGGGTTTTAAGAAAGTGCAGGGGAGGCGCCGAATTGTCTGAAAGCATCGCCGGACTTCAGACAAACATTTTTTGGATTTTTGCCTTAACTTTAAGCAGACTTTGCGAGTGCCGCTTGCCATCCGCGCTCCACTGACCTTACTTGCTGACTTTTGTTTTTCCTTTCGCTGTTCATGAGCCGTCTTTTTTTTAAACCCGTTTACTTCCTCCTGACCGCTGGCGCCCTGTTTTTGGGGCCCATGGAGGCCGCTGCCCGCAGCGACAGCCAATCCAAGCGGGAATCGCTCGCCGCCAAGACCAAACGCAAAAAAAAGAAAACCGTCGCGCAGAAGGCAAAGCCTGTTGGAAAGGAAGCCTCTGGGGGGATTCCAAAGATTCACGCCACCTCCGCCATCCTCGTTGATGCTCAATCGGGCCGGGTTTTACACAGCGTCAATCCCGATCAGGAACGGGCGGTCGCCAGCACCCAAAAGATCATGACCGCGCTGCTCGTGGCGGAGGGCGGGGGCTTGGAAAAAACCGTGCGCATCGAGGCAAGCGATACTTGGGCGGAACCGTCCAAACTAGACATCAAAGCGGGAGAGGTTTACCGGCGTGGCGACCTTTTACGGATTTTATTGGTCAAGAGCATGAACGATGTCGCGCGTGCTTTGGCCCGTGACAACGCGGGGAGCGTGGAGGCGTTCGCTAAAAAGATGAACGCCAAGGCCGCCCAGCTTGGGATGAGCAGCTCTCACTTTGTTAATCCCAACGGCCTGCCTGCAGAGGGGCAGCATTCCTCGGCGCGGGACATGGCCAAGATTGCGGCGGCCGCCTATAAAATCAGGGCGATCAGGGAGATCGTCTGCCTGAAGGAATTGCAGTGGCAACATCCCAACGGCAAGATCAGCGAGTTTCACAACACGAACCGAGTTCTGAGCAGTTTGAAGGCCTGCAACGGCATGAAAACGGGATACACGCAGGCAGCTGGGTTCTGTCTGGTTTCGAGCGCATCCGCAGGGGGAAAAGACGTCATTTCCGTGGTGCTAGGCGACGCCAAAGAGTTCGTGTGGAACGACTCGCACCGCCTGTTAGAGTGGGGCCTTGGAACCGACGCCCAAACAGCACGCACCCCCTGAAGGAGCAGACTTCCATGCAGGAAGCGCTGGAAGGGCCGCTCTTAGCGCTTGAAAACGATTCGCTCCGCAGGGCGTTACGAGCGCCCCTGCTGCGCGCGTATTCCGCAGCAGAAGGCGATCCGGAAGCACTGATCAACTTTGGTTCAAACGACTACCTGGGACTGGCCGAAGAGCCCTTTATCGCGCAGGCGGCGATTGAGGCGGTGGGCCGGTACGGTACGGGTGCCGGAGCATCCCGTTTGATTTGTGGAAACCATGCGCCCCATGCCGCCCTGGAGGAGGCACTTGCAGCATGGAAAGGCACGGAGGCTGCGCTCGCCTTTTCCAGCGGATATGCCACGGCCCTTGGGACAATTCCCTCTCTCATTGGCCCGCAGGACGTGGTCATTTTGGACAAACTCTGCCACGCCTGCATCATCGACGGCGCGCGGCTTTCGGGAGCCGTCCTCAGAATATTTCCCCACAACAACCTGGACCGACTCGAGACTCATTTGCAATGGGCGCGCAAACGCCATCCAAAGGCCCGCATCCTGGTGGCCACGGAAAGTATTTTCAGCATGGACGGCGATCTTGCGCCACTGGCGGCAATCGTCGCTTTAAAGGAACGCTACGGAGCGTGGCTGATGGTGGACGAGGCACATGCTGCAGGCGTTCTCGGGGCCACCGGAGGAGGCCTTGCTCAAGCCCTTGGGCTTGGCGGACGCATCGAGATCCAGATGGGAACGCTCAGCAAAGCGCTGGGCTGCTCGGGCGGATACATCGTCGGTTCGCGGACGCTTGTGGATTGGTTGATCAACAAGGCGCGGAGCTTGATATTCTCGACCGCCCCCGCCCCCGCCAGCGCGGCAACCGCGACCGCCTCAGTACGCTGGATGTCTACCGAGGCCGCCCACGAACGGCGGGCGCTTCTTTGGACAAACGTAGCCCTTTTTCAGAAAACGTGGCCCGAATTGGCAGCGGCGCAAAGTCCAATTGCACCGGTACTTGTGGGAGGAAACGAGGAAACTCTGAGGCTGAGCAAACGGTTGCTTGCTGCAGGTTTTTTCGTGCCGGCCATCCGATATCCGACGGTGCCCCGCGGGCGGGAGCGTCTGCGGGTTACAATCAGCGCGAGACATTCCGCAGATTCCATCCAACGCCTCACTGTGGCCCTCCGGGCGGGCCTTGGTACGCTCGACGGGCCGCAATAGACGGGGCCAAAAAAGACGCGAGTCCCCCCCGAGATAGGCCGAAGTGCTGGCGGGTTAAAAGAAAATCGGGATCACAAGAATGGCCACAATATTGGCCACCTTGATCATCGGGTTAATCGCAGGACCTGAGGTATCCTTGTAAGGATCTCCGACGGTATCACCCGTGACGGCAGCGGCATGAGCGGGAGAATTTTTTCCACCATGATTGCCTTCTTCGATGTACTTTTTGGCGTTGTCCCAAGCCCCTCCGCTGGACGTCATTGAAAGACCAATAAACAACCCGGTGACAATGCTTCCCACAAGCAAACCACCGAGCACCGTTTTGCCGAGCGCTGGAGTTGCGGCAACCACCACGACAAACAGGATGGGCAGCAACGCTGGGACGATCATTTCCCGCAGCGCGGCCTTGGTCACGATGTCCACACACTTGCCATACTCGGGAACTTCAAGCCCCAGCAGAATGCCGGGACGCGCCTTGAGTTGGCGGCGCACTTCTTCAACCACAGCGCCCGCGGCCCTGCCCACGGCGTCCATGCTGAAAGCGGAGAACAGGAACGGGAGGAGGCCGCCGAGGAAAAGGCCGATGATCACCTTCGGATCATTGAGCGAAAAATCCAAAGCACCCGCCACAAGACGGCCTGCTCCTTCAAGGTGCGCTCTCAACTCCTCAACGTAGGTGCCGAAGAGAACGACGGCGGCCAGACCAGCCGATGCGATGGCGTAGCCCTTTGTGACAGCCTTCATGGTATTGCCAACGGCGTCGAGTTCGTCGGTAATTTTGCGCACCTCAGCAGGGAGACCGCTCATGACGGCGATGCCGCCGGCGTTGTCCGTGATGGGGCCGAAGGCGTCGAGCGAGATCACGATCCCAGCCATGGAAAGCATCGCCATGACGGCAACCGCGATTCCGTAGAGGCCGGCGAGTTCGTAAGAACCCAGAATGGCCCCTCCGATGCAAAACACGGGAAGTGCGGTGGCGTGCTGACCGAGTGCGAGCCCTGCGATGATGTTTGTGGCGTGTCCTGTTTCAGAGGCACGCGCGATGTTGCGCACCGGAGAGTAGTGAGTGGAGGTGTAGTAGTTGGTAATGGCAACAACCAAGCCGGTCATTACTAATCCTATGAGAGAGGCGCCATAGATCCGGGCGGGCCCGACGATGATTTCGCCGACCTTCATTCCTTCCCCAAACAGAGACTGTGTAACGGGGTAAAGAACCAGAGCGGAGACAACGCCCGAAACGCCAACGCTGCCCATGAGCGCCGCGGAGGGGGCCATACGGGAGACGTTCACAAAGATAATTCCGAGGATCGCCCCGAGGATGGAAATGCCCCCGAGCACAAAGGGAAACAATACGGCATTGGGAAACGTCTTCAACGTGAGCCCGGCAATCAGAACGGCGCCGATCAAACTCACCGCGTAGGTTTCAAAAACATCTGCAGCCATGCCCGCACAGTCGCCGACGTTGTCCCCCACGTTGTCAGCAATGGTGGCGGGGTTGCGGGGGTCATCCTCATCGAGATTGCTCTCGATTTTACCCACAAGGTCAGCGCCAACGTCGGCCGCCTTGGTGTAAATTCCACCGCCCAACCGTGCGAACACGCTAATCAAACTCGAGCCGAGAGCGACTCCCACGAGACTGCGAAGGGCAACCTCATTTCCAAGCATTCCCGCCACGGCCTTGTAAAAAAGTGCAGTCGAGAGAAGGGCCAACCCCACGACGAGCAGGCCGGTGACAGCCCCCCCGTTGAAGGCCGCCACCATCGCTTGGTGCCGACCGGACATCGCGCCCTGCGCTGTGCGCACATTCGCGAGAACGGCGACACGCATTCCAATGAAGCCGGCCGCCAACGAACAGACCGCCCCCAAAAGAAACCCGAGTGCAAGCGGCACTCCCAGTTTCCAAAGCAACAGCGCGAACAAAATGGCAGCGATTGAGCCGATCGAAACCAGCTGTCGGTTCAAATAAGCCTTCGCCCCCTCCTCGATTGCGGCTGCTATTTCCCGCATCCGTTCATTTTCAATGCGCACCTTGAGAATGGATCGTATCAAGCCGACGGCCACCATGAGGCCAATGACAGCGCAAACGATCACGACAGACATGCCTGAAGTTTCAAGGAATGTGGCAGCAAGGGGGGGGATTAAAAACATATGAAGAGTAAAGAGAGGAAAAGAAGCGGATGAGAGTGCCTAAATCAGCGCTCATCCGCAAGCCGACATATTGAAGAAAACCACTGATAGGCGTGCAAACGCAAGGCGTATGCAACGCCCGATTGGAGCGCTGATTGGGAATCCCTTGTTGATCAGGATCTACGGGCGATCAGCTGAAGGATTGCCTTTTGGGCATGCAACCGGTTCTCGGCTTGCTCAAACAGCGTTGCAGCGTGCGCTTCAAATGTTTCCGCCGTGATTTCCTTGCCCCGGTAGGCAGGAAGGCAATGCATCACAATTGCGGCCGGAGCGGCCTCCTTCAAGAGACGATCATTGATCTGATAAGGAGCCATCACACGCAACCGTTCGAGCGCCTCCTCCTCCTTACCCATGCTCACCCAAACATCGGTGTACAACACGTCGGCGCCGCGCACCGCCTCTAGCGGGTCTGCACAAACAATAATCCGCCCCGTCTGCCTCGCTCGCTCGAGAAGCTGCGCATCGGGCTGATAACCTTCCGGCGCGGCGATTCGCAATTCGAAATCCAGACGCGCCGCAGCCCACACCCACGAACGGGCGACGTTACAGGCACCGTCTCCAATGAAACAAACGGTGCGCCCCTCGACTCCGCCCAGCTTTTCACGGATGGTCTGCAGATCCGCCAGAATTTGGCAGGGATGTTCATCGTCCGTGAGCGCGTTGATCGTCGGGATTTGCGAGTACTCCGCAAAAACCTCCACATCGGACTGCAAAAAGGTGCGAATCACCGCACCGTCGAGCATACGCCCCATGACGCGCGCTGTATCCTCGATCGGTTCTCCGCGACCGAGTTGAATATCGGCAGAGGAAAGGAACATCACGCTTCCGCCAAGTTCGCGGATTCCGACTTCAAAGGAAACACGGGTGCGCGTGGAGGATTTGCTAAAAATCAGGGCCCAACACTGCCCGGCAAGCGGTCGTTTCTCGTGCCGTCCTCGAGTCGCCTTCATGGTCTCGGCTAGTTCAAGAATGCCATAAATCGCATCCCTGGTGAGGGATTCCATCGATAGAAGATGCTTCATAACAGAAAAGAGAAGTTCAACAAAAACGCGTGGAACCGGTTAAAGAGAGGGAAGAGACGCCAGCACGGAGGAAAGAATGCGCACGGCCTTGTCGACATCCGCCGTTTGAACGTTGAGCGGAGGCAGCCAACGCAGGATGTGGGTGCCCGAAGGAATCGTCAAGAGCCCTTCCGCGTGAAGTCGTTCCACCATATAAATGGAGGGCGCCTTGCCTGCGGGCAACCCGCCGCGCGTGGCAAAATCCGCCACCAGTTCGATGCCGAGCATCAAACCAACCCCGCGCACTTCACGGACCCAGGCAGACTGAAGCGCTCGCAGCGCGTTGACGGCGTAGACACCTTGATTGCGAGCGTTTTCCAAGAGATGCTCGTCCTCGATGATGGACAAAACTTCGAGGGCGCCAGCGCAAATGAGCGGGGTGCCGCCAAAGGTCGTGCCGTGTGAACCTGGGCCGAGCACGTCACATAGGGGTTTGACTTCCCCGTTGCGCATTTGCACCAGCCGCGAACTCACCCAGATGGCGCCTAAAGGAAATCCTCCGGCAATTCCCTTGGCCCAAGAGACGGCGTCAGGCTTGACGTCGGGAGCTAGCGTATCCCAACCATTCCAGTCACCGGTGCGGCCAAGACCGCATTGCACTTCATCAAAAAGAAGAAGCAAAGAGTGTCTGTCGCACAAGGCGCGGGCGCGGCGAAGGTACTCCGCACTCACCGGATAAATCCCGCCCTCGCCTTGAACAGGCTCAAGCATTACTGCGACTGTGCCGGGAATTTCTGCCGCATCCTCAAGAGAGGTAATGTCGTTAAACGGGATGTGAGTAAACCCCTCCACCATAGGCTCAAAGCCCTTCTTGACCTTGTCCTGTCCCGTTGCAGCAATCCCACCGAGCGTCCTCCCATGAAAGGAGCCATTCATTGTAATGATGCCACGTCGCAGAGGCGCGTCCGGATTCGAGTTGCCTCCCGTGACGACACCACCAGCAGCATTTCCGGAGGAAGTCCGAGCAAAGCCATTGGCCTCATTTCCAAACTTCCGGGAGAGTTTGTAGAGGGCCTCGTTCGCCTCGGCGCCGGAATTGCAAAAGAAAATCTTGCCGGGAGCCCCCACAATCTCGACCAACCGCTTGGCCAGTTCCCCCTGCTGCCTAGTGTAGTATAAATTGGATGTGTGAACGAGTTCACCCAACTGCCGACGCATGCGCTCCACCACCCGAGGATGGCAGTGGCCAAGGGAAGTCACGGCGATGCCGGCTCCGAAGTCAAGGTACTCGCGGCCGTCCTCATCCCAAACGTAGCAACCGCTTCCACGTGCGAGACGCACGCCGAAGCGGCCATAGGTCGGAATGACGTACTGGTCGAAGAGCTCGAGTGTAGATGGGCTGAGGCTCATTGGAAAACCGGCGAATGTAGCGATTGGCGGCTATTTGGAAAGCAAAAGGACTGCTCCAATCGACGACTGGCCTCCAGCGACGCACTCGCCCACCCTCAAACCGCACCACACTCAAAAGTTTTCACGCCTGCGGTGGAAGTTCAGCCCTTGGTGGCGCAGGCGGTGGCGACGCCGCCGCAGGGAGATCCGGCGAAGGCGTTTTTAAGAGACCTGGAGAACGCAGATAGCGGACAGCCTCCTCCCTCGTGATTTCTCCACCTTGGAGGAGCGTCTCCACAGCGCGGTCCAGGGTTTGCATGCCTTCCCTCGACCCGATCTCCATGGCTCCGAGAAGCTGGTGCGTTTTTCCTTCACGCAGCATCGTCCGCACCGCG
Source organism: Chthoniobacteraceae bacterium (assembly GCA_947479475.1). Lineage (GTDB taxonomy): Bacteria > Verrucomicrobiota > Verrucomicrobiia > Chthoniobacterales > Chthoniobacteraceae > Chth-196. The sequence continues at coordinate 38,293 of CANJZW010000031.1, read as the reverse complement.
CTGCTGGCGATGAGCACCTCGAAAGCCGCGACCCGACCCTGACTATTGCTTTTTTGCAGGAGTCGTTGGGATACGACACCAAGCAAGGCACTGGCCAATTGCGCGCGGACCTGCTCCTGCTGGTGGGAGGGAAAGACATCAATGATACGGTCCACGGCTTGGGGCGCGTCGTTAGTGTGAAGAGTGGCAAACACCAAGTGCCCTGTTTCTGCGGCCGTCAGCGCAGCCTGGATGGTTTCCAGATCACGCATCTCACCCACCAAAATCACATCGGGATCCTGCCGAAGCACGTATTTCAGAGCGTTAGCAAAGCTTTTCGTATCCGAGCCAACCTCGCGTTGTTCGATGGTGGCGACAATGTTCTGGTGAACAAATTCAACAGGATCTTCGACCGTGATGATCCGACAACTGCGGCGGCGGTTGATGAGATCAATCAATGCGGCCAGCGTGGTGCTTTTCCCACTTCCGGTCGGCCCTGTGACAAGCACTAACCCTTGCCGGGCGTCTGCGAAATTAATGATGACCTCAGGAAGGCCAAGAGTTTCAATCGGCGGCACTACACTCGGAATCATCCGCATGGCAACGGCCACGGTGCGTCGTTGGAAATGGGCGTTCACGCGAAATCGAATTCCAGCGGAAAGTGAAATTGCGAAATCCAGCTCCTTCTCCAATTCGAATTCCTCGCGCTGGGAATGGCTTAGCATGCTAAAGAGGAGGCGACGCACTTCGAGGGGCGAAAGCGGTTCGGTCACGAGGGGGCGCAGTTCTCCGTTGATTCGAAAAACAGGAGAACTGCCGGCACTCAAATGGATATCGCTGGCTCCATGCCGGGATGCCGAATGTAAGAGCGAACGCATATCAAGCCCTCCAGGAAACGAAGGCACATCAAACTCCTTGAGAACAAGGGCGGATCCTCTTTCCAATCCCCCTGCGTTCATCTGAAACTCCTCGGGATTTGGAGCATAGGCGACACCGGCATCCAGTGTGATCAGACCGCGCTCCAGCAAATCAAGAAGCGACTTGTTGAACGTCCGCATTCCAGCGCCATGAGTCATCAATTCCGGAATTTCCTCAATGCGGCCCTCCCGCAATAGTTTGCGAATTGCCGAAGAAACACTGAGAACCTCCACGGCAGGCACCCTTCCTGAAGCATCGGCCAGGGGAATCAGGCGCTGCGCCACCACTCCCTCCAAACAGAAAGCCAGGTCAAAACGCACCTGCTCGCGTAAATCCTCAGGGAAAAAACTCAGAATTCGTTGAAGCGACTGGACCGCATCCATTGTATGGAGACTGGCGATCACCAAGTGCCCTGTCATTGCCGCAGAAAGAGCGACCTTGGCGGTATCGGCATCGCGCAATTCACCAATCACGATGACATCAGGGCTTTCCCGAAGAACGTGACGGAGGGCCGAAACAAAGTCGTGCGTGTCGCTTCCAACTTCGCGCTGAGTGATCAGCGAACAAAGGTTTTCATGAAGGTATTCGATAGGGTCCTCGATCGTGACGATGTGTTTAGCCTCGTTCGCGTTGATGTAATTGACCAACGCGGCCAAAGTGGTTGATTTGCCCGAGCCCGTGGCACCCGCAATCAAAACCAAACCCCTTGGAAGTTGCGCGAAGGCACGTAATTCAGGAGGCAAGCCCAGGGATTCAAAATCCAAATGCCCATTTGGAACGCTGCGCACCACCAACCCTAAAACCCCTCGCTGCAAGTGGGCATTGACTCGAAACCGTTTCCCCATAGCGAGGCTAATTCCAAAATCGATGTCCCCGTCTCTTTGGAAAGATTCCAGTTGAACGGGCCGAAGAACCTCCTGCAGGACGGCATGCAAAAAACTGTGTTCTACAATGCTTTCTTCAAAACGCTGCAAGGCGCCATTGACGCGTTGCCTGGGTGGATTCCCCACGCTTAAAAAAAGGTCTGAAGCAGACGAACCCTCCATCTGAAGCAGGAGTTTTTCAAACGCAGCAAAATGGGGAGTCATACGTAAAATCGGGTGCAGGAATTCTACTTTCTCCCGTCTTGGGAGCTTAACGCCGGTTATGGAACCAGCTTAAAAAGGTGTGTTTCACCGCGAATAAAAAGTGCGCCATCCGTCACTGCAGGTGATGCTAGCGTCCGCTCGCCAAGCTCGTTGGTGGCCAGCAGTTCGAACGTCTTCGAAGCCTTCACAACGTGCGTGAATCCTGTTTCATTTTGAAAATAAATTCGTCCTTCGGCGACTACTGGGGAAGCTGAAAAATTTCCCGCCAGTCGTTCACTCCAACGAACTTCGCCGGTCAGTGCATCAACACACGAAGCAATCCCGGCGTCCGAAACACAGAAAAGCGAGTCATCTACAACCACCACGGAAGGTGTGTGGGGAGCGCCTTTTTTGAGGGTCCACGCGACGTGATCTGCCGTGGCATCTCCAACGGCACCTTCAGGCCGGATGGCGTAAAGAACCGCGGCATCAAAACCCGAACTCAAAAAAAGCAGTCCGTGCGCGTACACGGGCCTGGGTACGACTGAATAACCCTCCCCATAAGAAACCTTCCATATTTCCTTCCCATCCAAAGGATTGTACGCAGCCACAAACCCGCTGCCTGGGCTGATCACTTGCACCTGATTCTTCACGGTGATCGCCTGCGGTGTCGAAAAGGAAAAGTTTTTCTTTGCCGTGGTTTGCCTGGGCGTTTGCCAGCGAACCGCGCCATTCGCGGCGTCAAGCGCAGCCACGAAGGGTTCCGCCGCCCCGTCTCCACTAAAAACGAGCAACCCGTTGACCAACGCTGGAGACCCACCGGTTCCATGAACCGGTTTATATTTCAAGGACGTTTGAGTCCAAATCACCTTCCCCGCCAAATCGAGGGCAGCTGTCCCCATGTGCCCGAAGTGCACGTAAAGCCTGCCACCTGCCACAATCGGCGAGGGACTCGCCGCCGTGTTTTTTTTGTGCATGGCCTTCGCCTCGCCGGGTTCCGGGTGGAGCACCCCCGTATTCCAAAGGAGCTTGCCCGTCCCTGCATCCATACAAATGGCATTCAGGCTAATGTCACCGGCACCGTCTGGAACCGCACTTGTGAGATAAACCTTTCCATCCGCCACCACTGGAGAGGACCAACCACTCCCGGGAACCTCCACGCTCCATGCCTTTGAGGTGGTTGCATTCCAATGTAATGGAATATTTTTTGAGGCTGAAATTCCGTCTCCGTCCGGGCCACGAAACTGGGGCCAATCAGAAGAGCTCCAGGCAAGGCAGGGAGAAAAAAGAGCGGCGCAGGACAGAACTAAAGACTGGGGGGTGTTCATAACTGCCATGCTGCCCAGAGGTCGCCCCACGAAGCAAGCGCTACAGAAGAACTAGAGAAGTGATTCCGCAGTCAAACGCCCCGTCGCCAACGCCGCATTCAGAGACGGATAGGCCACATGATCCCCGCAGACATGGACTCCTGAATGCAGAATAGGCCGTGCTACACGCGTCAGAGTGGCCGGCAGGGCGCGAGGAATTTCGTAAGAGCGCAAATGCCGCCACCCTCGCACTTGAGGACCGAACCAATCCCCCAACTCCACAAGAACTCTAGCCTGCAGCACGGGGGCTGAAAGGCCGTTCAGACCGTGCGAACTCACAGAGACCAGCGTCTGTCCGGGCGGGGATACCTCGGGATCAATGTCCGATGGAAAACAAACATTGTGAACAAGAGCTTTGGGGCAAGCATTTAAACGCAGGTAGCCGTCGCCCTTTCCCGGCTTGTCCGGCGCCGCAAAATAGAGGCAGGTTGTCCGCCGCCAGAGCGCCGGGGTGACAAGCCCAGGCATTAACCTTGCGGCTGCAGTTCCCTCCACTGCAAGAACGACGGCAGATCCCAGCAGCCGCTTTCCATTTTTAAGTTCAACCGCGCCTTTCTCCACCGCCGACACGGGCGTCGACAAAAAGATTGAGTCTCCAGGCAACCCGGCTGCCAGTTGATCGGGAATACGCTGCATCCCTCCCTGTGGGAGCACCGCGCGCCCACGGACGAACTGTTGAAAGACAAAATTAAAAAAACAACTGTCTACTAAAAGCGATCGGTCTAGGAATACGCCTCCAAAAAAAGGCCTGAAAAACAGCTCAATACATCTTGGGCTAAAACCCTGTCGCTGTAAGAACTCCAGAGTCCCCTCTGCATTTTCTGAGAGAAGAGTGTCTGGGGATCGCAGCGCCACGGAGCAAGCCAGCCGGGCGAGGCGTAGTTTGTCTGCCAGCGTACCAATCGGCGAGCCAAGGGCGGATGGAATCGCCCAGAGGTCGCGAAAGGGATCCCGTAAAACAGCTTCTTTCCCATCCGGAAGGCGGATCACGGCCCCTGAGCGGAAGGCGCGAGGCTGGAGCGCCGCGAAATCAAGCTGGCGTTTCACTTCGGGATACGCGCTCAGGAGAACCTGGAACCCGCGGTCCAGAATGAACCCATCTTCCGTGCGGTCGGACCGGACGCGCCCGCCCACTCCATCGGAGGCTTCCAGCAGAACAAAGGAGCGACCAGCGCGGTGCAAACGGGCAGCACAGGCCAAGCCTGCAATTCCTGCACCCACAATGAGAACCGGCCGCATAAATCCTCACTCCCGCGCGGGACAACGCAGGGAAGCTATGCACTCCATAATGTTGTCGCTGAGTTTTTTATACACCGCCTTCGGATCTCCCTCACAATCCTGTTTTGAAAACTGCAACACCTCTCCAACGACAATGGTGATCGGCGTAAACCGAATTTTGGCAGAGTTTTTTGGGAACGCATCGAACGCCCCGAAAATGCGCATCGGCACAACCGGTGCCAAAGTTTTGGCGACGATCATTCCCGTCCCAGGTTGAGCCGACTGAAGGCTTCCATCCTTAGAACGTGTTCCCTCCGGAAAAATTACCGTCGCATTTCCTGCCTTGAGGACCCGGATCACCGCCTTGATGGCACTCATATCCGAGCCGCCTTGGTCATAGGGAATGACGTTCAACTTTGGAAGTAAACGCCCCAGAATCGGGATTTCTGAAAGGGACTTCCGGGCAAGGTAGGAAATATCACGATCGCAGGCGATGCCCGCCAAAGGAGGATCGAGAAAGCTTTGATGGTTCATCGCCAGCAGAAGAGGTCCCTCTGCCGGAATGGCTTCCCTATTGATTACGCGGAAATCAAAACAGCAGTGCCCGATGGCTCTGCTCAAGTAGTACGCAGTCTGGTATACAAGCCCCATGCGCTGGAATACATGGAGGGCTACTGCACCTTAGCCGTAATACCTTTGCCTTGAAGTTGCTTCAAAACATCCGAGACGACCTCTCCAACGCTCAAATTGGAGCTGTCGATCACGACGGCATCCCGGGCAATCATCAGGGGTGAATCCTGGCGGGCGGAATCCATGGCGTCACGCTGCACCACAGGATCGTGCAACCCCTGCCCCGCACGCCGGGCCGCGCGAACCTCGGGAGAAGCATCGATGTAGAACTTATGGGGTGTCCCGGGAAACACGACCGTGCCGATATCGCGCCCTTCCACAACGGTCGGGAACAATTCCGCACATCCCCGCTGCAGATCCACAAGACGCCTCCGAACAACCGGTTGTGATGCGATTTTCGAAACCGCCGCATTGACTGGGGGACTCACCAACGCCTCGTTCGGGTCCACCCCGTTAACGAGGAAACAAGACCGCCCGTCGCTCACACCGCATTCGAGAGAAGTGGTCTCTAGCAAATGCTCGATGGCGGAGGCATCCGAGGGATCAACGGCCAACTGGAGTGCATGCCAGGTCACTGCCCGGTACATGGCCCCTGTGTTGACATAGACGTAACCGAGGCGCTGCGCGAGTTCGCGTGAAACGCTGCTTTTACCGGAGGCCGCCGGTCCGTCGATAGCAATAACAGTGTGCTGCATGAATAAAAAATGGTGTGTTAGCGAAGCTGGAATCAGCAGAAAAATTTGGGAATTAGAGGAGCAGAAAAAACACCCTTTTTTCGCCAAAACATTCCCGTTGAATCACTCGTTCCCCTCTTCCTCTAGGCGAATGATCAGAGGCTCCTGATCTCCTCTGTTTGCGGAGACCTGCTGGAGCAATTTGTAAAAACCTGGATACGAAGTATTTACGCAGTCTGTTCCCGTAATAACCGTCTCCCCTTCCGCAAACAATCCAGCAATCGCAAAGGCCATTGCAATGCGATGGTCGCCGAGGCTATCGAGCCGCGCTCCATGCAAAGGCTGGCCGCCTGTGATCTCCAAACCATCGGGCTTTTCAACCACCGGCACGCCCATTGCTTTGAGGTGCGAGGCAATGGCCGCGAGGCGGTCCGTCTCTTTGACCCTCAGCTCAGCGGCGTCGGAAATGATGGTGGTCCCTTCGGCTAGGGCTGCTGCGACGGACAAGATGGGAAGCTCATCGATCACATTGGGGATTTCCTTGCCTCCGATGCGGGTGGCCTTGAGGGAGGCCCCCTCGATCTCGATGGTTCCAAAAGGTTCCCCTAAATTGCTATGTTCAAACTCCCTCACCCGGGCACCCATACGCGCTAAGGTTCCAAGTAATCCCGTGCGACTCGGATTGAGTCCCACCCGGTTGACTCGCAGTCGGGCTCCGGGATGAGCGGCCGCGGCAACCAGCCAAAATGCGGCACTGGAAACATCACCGGGCACTCGGAAATCCCGAGGCAGGGGACGGCTTCCACCTTGGATTGTCACCGTGAGGCCCTCCCTCTTGAGGGGAATCCCAAAAAACTCAAACATCCGTTCGGTGTGATCTCGGCTCAGATGGGGTTCCGTGACAGAGGTATTGCCTGAGGCGAAAAGCCCGGCGAGCAAAACAGCGCTTTTAATTTGGGCACTGGCCACTGGAGAAACGTAGTCAATCCCATGCAATCCTCCCCCTTCCACTCGCAACGGAGGGCGGTCTTGAGCGCCTTCCGCATGGATGTGTGCGCCCATAAGCGAGAGAGGCTCGATGATGCGTTTCATCGGCCTTTTTGAAAGAGAGGCATCTCCTATCAGGCGTGTTTGAAAGGGCTGAGCCGCAAGAATTCCCGAGAGCAGACGCATGGTGGTGCCGGAATTTCCGCAATCAATCGCCGCTCCCGGGGGAATAAACCGGCCACCCGTACCGTGAATGATCAGCGTGCTGGGCGCGGGCCTTTCAATATCAACGCCGAGCGCTCGGAATGCCTCCATTGTGGAGAGGCAATCTTCTCCCGGAAGGAACCCGCGAACCACGCAAGGCCCGTCCGCCAAAGACCCCAGCATGACAGACCGATGGGAAATGCTTTTGTCTCCGGGAACTTCCAGCTCGCAGTTTAAAGCCGGTGCTTTTGAAATATTCCAATCCATGAAGTCTGAGAGTGTTTAAATGCTCGGGGAATCCGCTCCACTATCCAACGGTGCGTTGGAGGCTTTCCCTGCGTGTTTTTGCCGTTTCTAAAAAGTAATAAATTTTTTCAGCGGCCACGGCATCGCCCCGCTCCAACTGTTCGGCAGCCTGCTCCAACACAGAAATGAAACGACGGATACTCTCTCCCACAGCCTGCCGGTTCGAGAGCAAAATCTCCGTCCACATCGCGGGCAATCCACCCGCAATTCTGGTGGAATCGCGGAAGCCTGTTCCACAAAAAGCGAAAGCGTCGGGACACACCTCCTCCACGGTATTCACCAAAGCCGCGGCACTCAAATGAGGCAGATGGCTGATCACCGCACAAACCTGGTCATGCACAACCGGATCTAAAGACCGGATCCGGCATCCCAATCGTTCCCAAAGCGCGGTTGCTCGGTCGATTGCAATGGGCGTTGTGAGGCCATTTTCCGGAGTTAAGATACACACCGCGCCGTGAAAAAGATCGGGGCGGGCGGCTTCAATTCCCGCTTTTTCAGAACCCGCCATCGGATGGCTTCCGACAAAATGAGCGCGCCCTCGAAGAAGAGGAGCCAAGGCTCGGCAGACCGTTTCCTTCACGCTTCCTACATCCGTAACAAGTGCGTCTGGGTCAAGGGCGGGCAGAATTTGGCGCACCAGTCCTTCCATAGCACCCACAGGGACGCAAAGGAGGACGGTGTCCGCCCCTTCCACGGCTTCCGTCAATGAAGAGGTGACCAGGTGCGCCACTTCCATGGCCCTCGCCTGTAAAACGGCCTCCGGCCTTCTCGCCCAAAGGCGGACCTCCACGCTGGCTTCGTTACGCAAAGCTAACGCGACGGACCCACCCAGAAGGCCCGGGCCAAGAATGGCGATATGTTTCATTAAAAAGAACCCCGGCCACGCGGGGAAACCGCTAGGCCGGGGAAAACAGATCCGGAAAAAGTGCGCCCTAAGGCACCAGCATGATCTTGCCAGATTGAGGATCTCTCACCTCGGTTCCAGGAGGGAAACCAGTGGCGTCGAGAATTTTGCCATCATAGGGACTCCGAATCCAATTGGGTTTTCCGGGTACACGCTTTGCATACTCGGGAGCTGCGGCCTTGGGCTGGGGAGCGGCGGGGGGCTGAGGCGCAGGGTCCGGGAGAGGAGCGGGTTGTTGAGGGGCAGGCGGACGCGCTGGGGCGGTGTTGAGCGTCGTTCCGGAATTCCCCTGACTCACAGGGGCATCCAGCGGTTCGTTGCCTGCAGGAACCCCGAGCGGGTCAACCTGTGGCAGCTCGTCCTGCACCAGAGGCGTCGACGGCGGACGAAACCCAGGGCGCTTGGCTGGAATAATGTCATCGTCTTGATTCGCGCATCCGCCCAGTCCGACGATTAGACCGAGCAAGGAGGCCACAAAGCCGGTTTTCAATTTCATTGCTCACAACTTAGACCAAGCCACCCCATTTGATCAACCCTTACCCACAATCTCCTCTTAAGCTTTAAGCACACAAAAATCAGCCGGTTTCAACAAACCAGCCACCGAGTTTTCCCTGGCTTCATCGTTTGGGGAGCGCGCAGCCCGCAAAATACACCGCTCCCTCAAAGCCCTCGCACTTGCCTACAATGTCAACCACCGCTCCCCGTTGCACCCGCAATGTAGCCGCGGCTGGGTCCGAATTACTTCGCGCCACCACAAAAAAAACGTTCTGTCCAGAGCGCTCCTCCCGCACTCGATACTCGGTTTGCGGAAAAGCGCAGTCCACCAAGGCTCCCTCTGCACCGCCGAAGAGCACTAGCGTGAACGCTCCCGTTTCTTTCGGATCGAGTCGGATGCCGACAACCTTGCCACGGAGAATCAAACGGGGACCCCTGTACATTTTGTCGGCCCGATCTCGGGAAGACTGGTACGCTTGGAAAACTTCTTCCGCCGCGACTACTGAATTATTGGAAAGCCTCTGAGCGGGGGAACTTGCATCCTGGAGACGCTGTATCATGGAACGCACTTCGACGGCATCGTCGAGTTTTCCATCCATCGTAAGCTTCTTTTTGACCTCCAGCAATTTTGGCACAATCGCCTGCACAATCTGGGTGATCATCTCCGTCTGTTTTGCAAGAAACTCCAGCTGCGCATCCTTCAACAAACGTGGTTCCTCTACCAAATGGCGAGTCTCTAGGGGGCGGTTCGGCTCTGTTTCAACCCGCTTTTCCTCTCCTCGCACAACCAACGCATTTTCAAGATCCGCCGCCTTCTGGTAAACCAGCTTCAACTCAGCAAGCTTCTTCTCGTACCGGTTTCCAAATTCAACTCGCACCTCTCTGATCTGGAGTTCGCTTCGCTCAACTTCCGTTTGGACCGCTTCCATCACTCCGACCTGCGCAAAAGCCTCTCCGGAAGAGAGGAGGACAAGCCACGCCCCGAAGCTCGCAAACCAACGGCGGACCAAAACCTTCAGACTCGTCATTCTTGCCATAGTCGTTGCTTTAAAAGATCCATGAAATCTGGACTTTGCGGCACGGGTGGATGCATGAGAAGGCCAAGGCCAAGGGCGGGCAAACCCTTTCAAGAAAGACGCCTCAGAGGCCGAGCATCAGACGCATTGGGTTTTCCATACAGTCCTTCAGTCGCACCAAAAACGTCACCGCTTCCTTGCCATCCACAATTCGGTGGTCATAGGAAAGCGCCAGGTACATCATCGGGCGGACGACGACCTGTCCCTTAACTGCCACTGGGCGCTCTTGGATTTTGTGCATCCCCAAAATCCCGCTCTGCGGCGGATTTAAAATTGGAGTGGAAAGGAGAGAACCGTAGATTCCACCGTTTGAGATGGTAAAGACGCCTCCCTGGAGATCTTGCAGTTCCATTTTTCCTTCGCGGGCTTTGACTGCGTAAGCCGCCAAATCTTTCTCCAATTGCGCAAAAGATTTCTGGTCTGCATCGCGTACCACGGGAACCATCAGCCCCTTTTCCGTTCCAACAGCCACGCCGATGTCGAAGTAGTGGTTCTCAATAAGATCGTCGCCGTCGATGCGCGCATTGATTGCAGGGCAGGATTTTAATCCACTCACGACTGCTTTGATGAAAAAACTCATGAATCCGAGCTTCACGCCATGTTCGGCGACGAAAGCTTCCTGCATTTCAGAACGCAGCTTCATCACGGCGCTCATATCGCACTCGTTAAAGGTGGTGAGGATCGCAGCCTGATGCTGGGCTGACACCAGTTGCGCCGCTATTTTACGGCGCAGCGGAGTCAAGCGCTTGCGCGAAGTGCGTCCCTCCGCTGGAAACTTTGCAGGTTCGCCATTGCCCTGCAACGACCCCAGAGAATGGTTGGCAGCCTCCACTGCGGCACGCAACCCTTCCCCGGTGACTACGGGGGCACCCGGCGCAGGCGCAGGAGAAGCCGCAACAACCGCAGCCGCAGGAGCAGGGGCTGACTTCGCTTTTGGCGCCGCAGATGCCTTGGGAGCATGGGCGGCAACCGCAGGGGCAGACGCACCAGCAGCCTCAATGACCGCCACTACCTGTCCAATGTTCACTTCTTCGCCTGCTTGCGAGAGGATGTGGATTACTCCTGACTCCTCGGCAGTTAGGTCTGTAGACACCTTGTCCGTGTCGAGCGTCAGAATCGTATCTCCCTTGGTTACCGCCTCGCCATCTGCTTTGTGCCAGGCAGAAATGACTCCGCTGGTTATAGATTCTCCAACCGATGGGATTTTAACTTCAAGACTCATAAAGTGGGATCAGGGACAAAAGAAAAATGATAATGGGAAGCTTCTACTCCGCGGATTTTACTCCAGCGCAAAGGCAGCCTCAATCAAAGCGTGCTGCTCTATTTTATGGAGCGACATTGCCCCCACCGCAGGACTAGAGGCGGCATCGCGCCCCGCGTAAAACAGTGGTTTACCGACAAGATCAGAGAGCTGGTTTCGGATGAAACTCCACGCGCCCATGTTTTGAGGCTCTTCCTGGCACCAAACGAAAGTCTTCGCCTTTGGGAAAGGCTTGAGGATCTCCTGGATCTTGTCCATGTGCAGCGGATAAAGCTGTTCCACGCGCACCAAAGCAGTGTCTGTGATCTTGTTAGCATCCCGATGCTTGAGCAGGTCATAGTACACTTTCCCAGAGCAAAACACAACCCGCGTGACCTTGCCCGCAGGTCCGGCCAGGGGACCCGGTAAAATTTCCTGGAAGCTCCCCTCCGTGAAGTCGGTCTCTACGGAAACGCATTCTGGCGCGCGCAAAAGGCTCTTGGGCGTCATGACAACCAGAGGCTTGCGGAACTCCCTCTTCATCTGGCGGCGAAGCGCATGAAAGTATTGGGCAGGGGTGGTGAAGTTACAGACCTGAATGTTGTCTTCGGCGGCTAATTGGAGGAACCGCTCCAAGCGTCCAGAGGAATGCTCGGGCCCTTGACCTTCGTATCCATGAGGAAGTAACAAAACAATTCCGCTGGGGCGCTGCCACTTGGATTCGCCGGCCGCAAGGAACTGATCGATGATGATCTGAGCTCCATTGCAGAAGTCCCCAAACTGCGCCTCCCAGAGGCAGAGCAATTCTGGAAAATGGAGAGTGTACCCGTAATCAAAGCCCAGAACGGCCGTCTCACTCAAAAGAGAATTGTAGACGTTAAAGCGCCCCTGTTTTTTTGCAACGTGTTGAAGGGGCGTGTAACGCTCGCGGTTGGTTTCGTCGTAAAGAACCGCATGCCGGTGGGAGAAGGTTCCTCGGCGGCAGTCCTGGCCGGAGAGACGCACGGGCGTTCCCTCAGCCAGAAGTGACCCAAAGGCGAGAGCCTCGCCGAAAGCCCAATCGTACCCCTGGCCTTCCTTCCAGACTTGCTGGCGTTTTTCTAAAAAGAACTTCTTGAGCCTGGGCAACATCCGGAAGTCTGAAGGAATCGTCGTGAGGGCCTTGCAGACATTGTCGAAAGTTGCCTTCGAGATCTTCGTTTTCGCGGGTGCGTGCGAAAAAGGAGGCTGGAAAACAACGTTAGAGTGCGAGTACTTGGTAAGGTTTTTATTTTGTTCGGCCTCTTTCACCTCGGCGAAAGCGGATTCATATCTCGCCGAAAATTCAGCGTCCAATTCGGAGGCCTGCTCCTTACTAAGAACACCACGCGCGAGGAGGTCCTGCCGGTAGATCGCTCCAAGGGTCGGATGCGCACTGATTTCCCGGTACATCACCGGTTGAGTGAATAGCGGTTCATCCCCCTCGTTGTGGCCATGCCTGCGATAGCAGACGATATCAAGAATGACGTCGCTCTTGAATTTCTGCCTATATTCAAGGGCAATTTCAGTGCAAATGCGGACCGAAATAGGATCATCTCCGTTCACATGGAACACGGGCGCGCTGATCATCTTTGCCACGTCCGTGCAATAGCGCGAGGAACGGGCGTCTGCGGGGGACGTGGTGAAACCGATCTGGTTATTCACGACCAAGTGGATGGTTCCTCCTGTCCTGTACCCTTCCAACTGGGACATATTCAGAGTTTCTGCCACAACACCTTGCCCAGCGAACGCCGCATCTCCATGAATCAAAACAGCAACGACACGGGAGCGTTCCACGCTATCCCCGCGGACGTGCTGGCGCGCGCGCGTCATCCCCTGAACCACAGGGTTCACGGCTTCAAGGTGGCTTGGGTTGGAGGCGAGGCGGACAGAAACCTCATACCCACCAGGAAGTTGGCGCTTGGTCTTGTACCCGAGATGGTACTTCACATCTCCGTCACCCGCCACGGTATCTGGCATGTAGTTCTCCGAGAACTGAGCAAACATCACTGAAACAGGCTTTTGAAGAAAGTCGTTAATCACGCTCAACCGGCCGCGGTGAGCCATACCCATCACGATTTCCTCAATTTTGTACTGCGGGCAATTCTCCAAAATCCCGTGAAGGGCAACCATCAGGGACTCTCCGCCTTCGATCGAAAAGCGCTTCTGCCCTACGAAGCGAGTGTGTAAAAACTTCTCAAAACTTTCTACAGAAAGGATTTGCCGGAGCATCTGCTTCTGCGTTTCAGGAACCACAGGAAGCGTCGCCGCAACGGCTTCGAACTTTTCACGCACCCATTCACGCACGATTGGATTCTCGATATGCGCAAACTCTGCGCCAATGTGGCGGCAGTAAATCGCTTCGAGTCTCGCGATTAACTCGCGAAGAGAAAACACGCGCGCATTGTCTAAAAGCGCTGATGATGCGGGACGGTCTAGTTCATCGGCCGAAAAACCAAGCGATTCGAGCGAAAGCAATGGGGCGTCGGGTGCGGACGCTGAAAGCGGATTGGTGTGGGCTTTGAGATGCCCCAAAGAGCGGTAAGAGTATACCAATTGATCCACTCGGCTCTGCCATTGCGCATCGCCAGCAACGACGGAACCGCCAACTCCAGAACTTTTAGCAGCGCCATTAGACTGGCCCGCCCCGTTCTTAGATGTGGCATTCCCGAGTTCGAAGCCCTCAAAAAAAGCGGCCCACACGCCGTCTAGGGCGGCAGGGTCTTTCTTCCAACGTTCGTAATTGGCTTCGAGGAGATCGGCGTTTGGACGGTGCGGCAGGGTGGTCGCCATAAAATACTTTGGTTCTGGGAGGGTGGAGCATAGATCAACAAACCTGCAGGGGAGAACCTTTTTCTCCAAAGAAGGGTTCATCTAAGAGTTCAAAAATGCGCTCAGAGACGGCAACGGCTTCAACGCCGAGCATACATGCAAAATCAAGATGGCACTCCCTGCGGAAACAGGGACCGCAGGGAACGCGTTTCTGAACGACAACTTTGTCCGGCCCTAAAGGTCCGGTGAGGAGCGGCTCCGTGGACCCAAACACAGCGACCAATGGAACCCCAAGCAATGCAGCAAGGTGCATCGTCCCAGTGTCATTGGTTAACAGCATGTCGCATTCCTTCAGAAGTTCAATGAGTTCAGCTAGACTGGTCCGGCCAATTTTATTTTCGATCGTTAGGCCGCCAGTCGCGGCCTCAATCTCCGCCCCCGCAGCCGCATCCTTGACCACACCCACCAAAAACCATTGCACCTTCTTTTTTGCTGAGACCCTCCGCATCACATCGGCAAACCTCTCGGGAAACCACCGCTTGGCGGCTCCAAATTCGGCTCCTGGGCAGACCGCAATCCTCCACGGGCGGGTCGCCCCGGCGCCTGGAGGCGCAATCCGTTGGGCGACCCATTCGGATTCATGGAGTCGAGGCGCCCCCATGAATTCTGCGAGGTCCAAGTAGTCGTGCACCTGGTGACGAATCGGTCCGGGGACGCGTGTATCGGAGCGTTTATTGACGGGAATCTGGTTTAGGCACCAAGCGCGCAAATGCCCTGGATAGCCCACTCTGCGCGGGATGTTTGCGAGCCAAACTTCCAATCCGGTGCGCAAAGAGTTGGGCAATACAAGCGCAGCGTCGAAGCCTTTGTCTTTTAAAAGACGGGCGACCTCCCAGACGCCAGTCTCTTTTGAAATGGGGAGCACGTGGTCGACTTCAGGAACGGCCTTCCAAAAGTCCGCAAGTTTTTGCTGACATGTCACCGTAATTTCCAAATCAGGACGCGTCTTTCGAATCGCTCGAATGGCGGGCACTGTCATGACTGCATCGCCGAGCCAGTTCACAGATCGGATGAGAAGTCGGAAAGGCTGCAGCCCAGGGACCGAGACCACACCGCGCTTTCCTCCAATTCCAAGAAACCTCGGCTTTGGAGTTTTCCAACGGTTGTGAGACCAAAGCCAGTCAGCAGGAGCCCTTCGGATCATCGCCTCCAACTCCCCGTTCAACTGGGCGGTGAATGCCGCAGATTCACTGTTTGAGGGGCGGACTTCCGGGCGAATCACCAACCGCCACCGCCCCTTGGGCTCTGAGTAAAGCGCGATCCCAAGCACTGCCGCGCCCGTGCGGAGCGCCATCGTCGCGATCAAAGGAGACGTCGAGGCGAGGCGATTAAACAAAGGGCACCACAGCCCTGGATCGCCCGCATGCTGGTCAGCCAACACCCCGACAATCCCCCCGCGCCGAAGCACGTTCATTGCGCCGTGAAACCCCTCCTTGCGCTCAAACAACTCCAACCCCTCAACGGCGCGCTCCTGTCGCACCCAAGCGTCAACGTAGGAGTTGCTCATCCCTTGATAAATGCTTCCGCACGGGCATTGGAAAACGCCAGGACTTAGCCTTGCAAGCAATTCCCAGTTTCCCAAATGCGCCAACAACCCGATCGCCCCCTTCCCCTTGAATTGAGCCTGCCGCAAGTATTCAAGCCCCTCGATGCTCACCCACTGGGTAAGACGGCTTGCCGGAATACGGGAAAGACAGGCGCCCGCGGCAATATTGGCCGCTAGGCTAGCGAAATGCTCTCGCCCTATTTTTGCCTTTGCCTCGGCGGAGACGCCATCCCCGAATGCGATGGATAAATTGTGGACCACAAGACGCCGGTAACGCGGCGCGAGCCACCAGCCCACCTGGCCGATGAGCCTTGCAAAAAAAATAACGGGCTGAAGGGGAAGGCTAGCCAAAATCGCCCAAACCACCCGCATCATAAGGTACGTGAAAAGATCCATGCTCTAGCGTTTTTTCCAACGCATAAAGCGCAGCGGATGTTCATCGAGCAGATTAGGCCGTATCCCCTCGAGCCGGTCTCCATCGTAAAATTGTATCCCGACGTAAACGTATAGGGGACAGATCGCAGCCTCCTTTGAGATTAGAATACTTTCAGCCTCTTGGAATAAACCAAATCGACGCGTCTGGTTCGGTTCACGCGCAGCCTGCGCAATCAGCCCATCATAGGAGGCATTACTCCAACCGGTGCGATTATTACCATCCCCGGTGACGAACATATTTAGAAACGTATTGGGGTCGTTGTAATCGGCAACCCAGCTTGATCGACACAGGTCGTAATCCAGCGCGCTTTGGGCGGCTAGATAAACGGTCCACTCCTGGGGCTTGAGAAGCATTTGAATTCCCAGCTCTTTTTGAAACACGCCCTGGAGTTCCACTGCAATATCCCGATCGAGGTCTGAGTCCCCCTTGTAAAGGTAGTGGATTACAGGAAAGCCCTTCCCCGAGGGGAATCCCGCCTCCGACAACAGTTGCCTCGCCTGCTCCGGATTGCGCGAAGCGCCTGCGGGAGGAACATAGCCGTGCCCAGTTCCCGGAGGGACAAAACTCGAAGCGGGCGTTTCGCCAGCTCTCGTAATCTTGTCCACGAGCTCCTGCTTATCCACGACAAGGCTCAATGCGCGGCGAACGCGCCCATCGGAAAACGGCACCCGGGCTGCATTAAAACGAATAAAATAGGAGCCGAGAAAAGGAGCCGCGTGAAAGTCGGGCCGCTTGCGAAGCTCGGCCATCAGAGAAGTGGGAGCCAGCCCCTTGTCCATCATGATGTCAGCAGCACCCGTTGCATAGAGGTTGAACGCGGTCATGGGGCGTGCCGCAGGGAGGACATCCACACTCGCCAATGCCACGGCATCCGCGTCCCAAAAGCGCGGATTTTTCACCAACCGCACACGATCAAAAAGGCGCCACTCCTTAAGTAAAAACGGGCCGTTGCCCATGAAGTGCGCGGGCCGCGACGCCCAGTCGGAATGAGCTTCGGCAGTAGCCTTGTGCACGGGCAGGAAAGTTGCAAAAGCGCACAGGTCGGGGAAATAGGGAGTAGGGTTATCCAGCCTGACAACCAGTTTGTGAGGGTCGGATGCGCTTACCCCGACCTTTGAGAAGTCGGATATCTTCCCGGAATTGAACGCCTCGGCATGGGTGATCGGGAAAAACTGGGAAGCATACTCAGACCCCGTTTCGGGCAAAAGGGCCCGCCTCCAAGCGTACATGAAATCTGCGCTTGTAACCGGATCTCCGTTGGACCAGCAAGCCTCTCGTCTGAGGAAGAACGTGTAAACAAGACCGTCCTCGGACACCTCCCATCTTGAGGCGACCCCAGGGCGAACCTCTGCATCCGGCCCAAAAACAGTCAACCCTTCAAACAGGGCATAAGCAATCCGACTGCTCGGCTGCGCAGTAATGAGCGCCGGATCCAAAAGCTCAGGCTCCGAGCCGTTGATAAAAACCAAATCAGCTCTCCCCTGCTCCCGATCGCAACCCGACACTAGAAAACAGAGAACTGCGGCGACGAAGACCGCCACTCTTTCTGGCGCTGCGAATGCCCGACAGAGGCCCGTAAAGATCCCCAGCAAGAGACTACTGGGACTGAACTTCAGTCTTCGCCGAAGCAGGAGCAACATTCAAGGCAGGGGTTGATGCCAGTTTCAGAATCGGTTCAGCACGAAGAAGATCAACACCACTCAACGGCTTCGGCGCTTCAGCCGCAGGCTTCGGCGCTTCAGCCGCAGGCTTCGGCGCTTCGGGCGCAGGCTTCGGTGCTTCAGGCGCAGGCTTCGGTGCTTCAGGCGCAGGCTTCGGTGCTTCAGGCGCAGGCTTCGGTGCTTCGGGCGCGGGCTTCGGTGCTTCGGGCGCGGGCTTCGGTGCTTCGGGCGCGGGCTTCGGCGCTTCAGCCGCAGGCTTCGGCGCTTCAGGCGCGGGCTTCGGCGCTTCAGGCGCGGGCTTCGGCGCTTCAGGCGCGGGCTTCGGCGCTTCAGCCGCAGGCTTCGGTGCTTCAGCCGCAGGCTTCGGTGCTTCGGGCGCGGGCTTGGGCGCTTCGGGCGCAGGCTTAAGGGCGTCGGGAGCAACCGACGCGTCAGTCGGATTCAACGGTGATACCGGCTCCAAGGGCTTTGCAGACTGTTGCAATCTCTGCTCAACACCTGTCTTTTCCCTGCCCTGCCTCGCGTAGAGAGCCGAAAGCACGAGAGTAAGCACGAAAAACAACGCGCCGAGCCATCTTGTGATTGTCGCCAGAACGTTTGTTGTTTGCGCGCCGAACAAAGAGTCCGTCATCCCGCCTCCAAACGCAGCTCCAAGACCCTCGTTTTTTGGCCTCTGCATTAGGACCGCCACAACGATGAGTAAGCAAACTAGAACGTGAACAACCAGAAGCAGATTAATGAAAATATTGAGCATGGCAGACCGGGGTAAACTGCAGCTTCAAGAGGCGCAGGGTCGAAGATAGTCGCTGGATTCCCAAAGAGAATCAAGAGAAGATGGGAGACAAACCAATGGGCAGGATATCCAAACGCCTGAGATCCTAGGGCGAACTATGGATTGATGAACACACGCCCAGTCGATGGATCCACAACCTGAGCTCCCCGAGGGATTCCTCTCACGTTTACAAGCTGGCCCGTATACGGAGAATAAACATATCCGTAAGTGCCGGAAAAACGGCCATACGGGGGGGATTCATGATGGCGGTGGTATGAACGAGGCGCTGGCGGAGGGGCGGTATAATAAACCTCCCGCGGAGGAGGAGCGGGAGCGTAACCACCTTGGCTTTCGATGGCACCGCGCTGCCGCTCAGATTCCCCGTACTTTCCGAGAACGTATCCGCCTGCAGCTCCGATGGCAGCGCCACGAGCCACGTTACGCGTGTCCCCCTTCAGCAGTCCCCCCATGACAGCGCCCGTCGCAGCACCTGCCAGCGCAGACTGCCCAGGGGTTTCACAACCCGTGAAAGCGACAGAAACCACACACAGGGCGAGAACCGCAATTAACGGATTTTTCATGTTCCAAAAAATAGGCAGGTCCCCAATTTTACACACGCTCAATATAGGGCAATTTGTCCCAAGGCCCTCCCGCCTGACCAGCCGTCGCCACGATCGTGCGAGTAAATACCGATGCCGCCAACCATGCTTTCCGCCTGCGGCTCAGGCGGTACGCTTGTTCCCAAACGCGGAATCCGTCCCTTTCCATCTGATCGAGAAGTGTGCCGTAAACCTTTCTCATAATTTCCGCAGCAACCATCACTCGCCTCTGGCTTGAGGGAAGCGAGGCAATCGCAGCGGCGTAATGTTTCCGTGCGCGCGCAACCTGAAATTGCATGAGTGCGCGCCAACCCGGAGGTTCAGATTTAACCCATGAACCCGGTTCTACGCCGAATCGCAACAAATCTTCCTCCGGTAAATAAACCCGTGCGGACATGGAAAAATCCTCGGCGGAATCACGCAGAATATTTGTGAGCTGCAGGGCAAGCCCGAGCTCTTCAGCGTATACATCGCAATCCTGCCCTCCAAAAATCCGGGCGCTCACCAATCCCACAGCACTTGCAACCCTGTAGCAATATTGACGCAATTCTTCCCACGTCCGGTACCGAGTTCCCACAAGATCCATCTCGCATCCCTGAACTACGTCAGCCGCCCATTCCAAAGGCACCGCATGGCGAGCAAATACTTCGCGCAATGTCTGGGCAAGAGGCGGCTCATGATCACGCGTCGAGTTTGTACTCAACGCGTCTTTCCATGCCTGCAGACCCGCATGGCGCTCCTCAAAACTTAATCCAGGCTCATCGGCCAAATCATCGACCAAGCGGCAAAAAGCGTAAAACACCCGCATGTCGGCGCGCCGCCCTCGCGGTAGCACTCGCAGTGCAAGTGCGAGATTGCTTCCACTTGCGGCGGTAATGGCTTCAGCCTCAGCTCGCCTGGCATCACCCTTCTCAACGCTCATTCCCAGCGCCCTCCCTTACAACCCCAATACGCCATAAGCACCCCAACCAGAGCCTGTGCAGAAAGCACCCAGACGACCATTCCAATCGGCATCAAGGGAGTTTGTGTCATCTGCATCACTGCGTTGTAAAACCTCGTTTCTTGGAGCGTTTGCAAAAAACCAGCCCACCCCCAATAGGAGGCAATCAGCGGTCTCGTTATCTTCCCCAGCCACTCGGGCAAGGCTAGAACCGCGCCAGATAGAGGCAATTGAAAGCCCACAAGATAAACCGAAACCAGAGAGCTTTGTTCGGCCGTCCGCATCACCCCAGAAATTCCGAGCGAAACCGCCGTCATCGCTGCATTTACCAAAACAAGCAACAAAGTCTGGGGCAGTAAGTTGCCGGGCATACGCACAATCGCGTTCACAAAAAGAGACATCCATACGGATTGGACAACCACCAAAACAGCCAGAAAACTTACCTTTGAGATCACATAGGCTACCGGACTCAGACCGGAGAACTTCTCCTTCTCCAAAATCAACCGTTCCCCAGCAATCTCACGAGCCGCATTGTTCGCACCCATCAGGGTCAAAAGAACCACCTGAAACATGATGAGTCCGGAGACCATTCCTCCCACCTTCAAATATTCCAGTTTACTGGAAAAATCGCTCATCAACTGTTTGAGCGGATCTTCCGGCAACTCTGCAGCCGCGCGGAGCGAGGGCAACCCATGCAAAGCAAAGACAACCACAAGACATGGGAACCCAAGCATCAAGGCGAGTTGGAGTTTGACCTGTCCCGGGTCGCGCCAAAACAGCTTCCACCGACGGGAAAGAAGCACACTCCACTGCACAAAAAAACCAATCCCTTCCACCACTTTTTCCGTCTCAGAGGAATGCCTCCCCGATAATTCTCCGGCTAGCTTCTCGTAAGAAACACGATGTTTCTTCCAAGAAGCATCCCATTCTGCAGGAGTGCGCTCCGCGAGGCGTGGATAGAGATCCTCCTGATGGCTGATTCCGAAATAGTGTAACAAATGAGCTGGTGAGGCGTGGTAAACCAGACGGCCCTGACAAAGTACGATCACAGAATCATGGACGGACAGATGTTTTAAGCTGTGAGTGATGTTCAGCACAATCCGCCCCTTCTCAGAGACCGCCTTCATCAGACCCGTGATCTCATCCTCTGCCTTCGGATCAAGGCCACTTGTCACCTCATCACACAAGAGAAGTTCGGGAGAACTCACCAACTCCATTCCTAAAGCAAGCCGACGACGCTGCCCACCAGACAAAACCTCCACACGCTTTTCTGCTATCCCCTGCATGCCAACTTCGGACAGCACCCGCTCCACCCTCACTTCAACTTCCTCACGACTCAACCCACCACACCGCAAACGGATTGCATCTTCAATGCATTCCCACACTTCCAACTTCTCATGGGCTATACTGAACTGGGGCACGTATCCCACTTCATGCGCCTCGAAGTCACCCTCCTCTGCAAGATCGCGCCCGTTCCATAAAATCTTCCCAGAGCTCGCTTCTTTCAGCCCTGCTATCACCTTCATGAGAGTGCTCTTTCCGCAACCAGAGGGTCCAAGTAGGGCCACTAACTGCCCCCCAGAAGGGAGAGATAGAGACACATCTTCTAAAAGAAAAACCGGCGCATCTTCCGTTCCGAGCTTGAGGCAAACATTCTGAAGTTCGAGCACACTCTTCCTTCTACTTAGAAAAGCTAAAAGCCAAACCAAAAAGACATTTTCCCGACAAAAACAAACTCATTATAAGTAACAACCTCTGAGACGAATTAAAAAACAGGTGATCAGCTCAGACTAATAAAAAAGGGCGCAGACACCTCTCGGTATCTGCGCCCTTTTTTAAAAAACTCTGCTTAGCGGGAATACAGCTCAACAATCAACTGCTCATTCACAATCGGAGCAATCTCATCGCGGCTCGGAATCCGAGAAACCGTACCCGTGTATTCTTCCCGATTGAGCTCCAGCCAACCTGGGATGGGCGCTATCTGAGTCAACTCAAGACCGCGGGCCGCAAGGCCCTTGGAGCGTGCGTGATCCTTAACAGAAACCTTATCCCCTGGCTTCACGTTGTAGGAAGAGATATCCACCTTACGGCCATTCACCTTGACGTGACCATGACCGACCATTTGACGTGATCCCGACCGTGAATTCGAGAACCCAAGGCGATAGACCACGTTATCAAGGCGTGTCTCAAGCAATTGAAGAAGAATTTCTCCGGTCACGCCACGCTTGCGCTGGGCAAGTGAGAAGTAGCGGCGAAACTGTCTTTCAAGTAGACCGTACTGATAACGAAGCTTTTGCTTCTCCGCAAGAGCTACAGAATATTCGCTGTGCTTGCGCCGGGAGCCTTTGGGCCCGTGCATGCCAGGAGGGTAATTTTTTTGCTCCAACGTTTTGTTTGAGCCGAAAATCGGAACTCCAAAACGGCGGCTGATTTTGTCTTTTGGACCGGTGTACCGTGCCATGATGCTTGTCTGTTCTAAAAGTTTCTAAAATCCAACAGCGTCACACGCGGCGCTGCTTGGGGGGACGGCAACCGTTGTGCGGCACCGGAGTAACATCCTTAATCAGTGTGATATCCAGGCCAACGGCCTGAACAGCACGCACTGCAGATTCGCGACCTGAACCAGGCCCCTTGACCCGAACTTCGACCTCCCGAAGACCGTGCCCCATCGCCTGTCGACACGCATCCTGCGCCACCATCTGTGCGGCGTATGCGGTGCTCTTACGCGAACCCTTAAACCCTACTTTCCCAGCACTCGACCAACCAATCACCGAACCACTATGGTCCGTGATTGTTACAATCGTGTTATTGAAAGAAGCGAGCACGTGGACTATTCCAGAGTGGACGTTCTTAGAACCCTTGGCCTTGATGACCTTGATCGGCTCGATGACGGAGTTAGGGTCCAAGGAAAGGTTCTCAGCCTTCTTTTCCTCGGCGGGAGCAGCGTCTTTCTTTCCCTTAGGAGCCTTTGCCTTAACCGCCTTTGGGGCGACCGCCGGAGCAGCAACCGCAGGGGCTTCAGCAACCGCAGGAGCAGCCTCAACGACTGGGGCTGGGACCGCCGCCACTTCAGGCGATGGACTCGTTATTTCGTTCTCTTCTGACATAATAAATCCTTCTTATTTACCGTCCTTGGCGCGTTGCACACCCACCGTTTTCCGCGGACCCTTGCGGGTGCGAGCATTGGTGGAGGTCCGCTGGCCACGCACAGGAAGACCCCTACGGTGCCGGATACCTCTGTAGCAGTTGATCGCCTGGAGACGCTTCAGGTTACCCTGAATCTCACGTCGCAGATCGCCTTCGATTGGCAATCCGCTGGCCGTGATAGCCTGGATAATCTGATTGATCTGCTCGGCACTCAGGTCTTTGGCGCGAACCTCAGGACTCACATGAGCCTGTTCGAGGATGCGCTTAGCCGTTGTCGGGCCGATGCCGTAAATGTATGGCAACGAAGCTTCAATTCGCTTGTCACCGGGGATGTCTACTCCAAGGAGTCTGGGCATATTCTTCTCTCCAATTAACGGGATTAACCCTGCCGCTGCTTGTGGCGTGCGTTCTTACAGATCACACGTACCACGTTCTGACGCTTCACGATGCGGCAAGATTCGCAAAGGCGTTTCACTGATGCTCTCACTTTCATAAGCTCAATTATCTCTACTAAATTTCTCCAAAAAATGTGTGTCTACCGACTTATCCGAGCTGCTGCGAATCAACACTACACCCTTCAGGCTCAGGATGTTGAACGCTTAAAATGCGCCCAGAGGACAAGTCGAAAGCCCTCAATTGTACCGACACTTTCACGCCAGGCAAGCACTGAATCTGTCCTGAGGAAACTTTGCTTAAAAGGTCAGATTCCAAATGCCCCACAAACGTGTGGCCATTCGGCAGGCTGACTCTAAATAAGAAGGAACTCAGGCACTCAGTCACCGTCCCAACCGCATCTATCAACTCAAACCGCTGCATGTGAGTATCTCGGGTTCACCCCGGGTAATCAGTACAGTATGTTCAAAATGGGCAGACAAATGGCCGTCCGCTGTCACGACCGTCCAATTGTCACTCAAAACTTTTATTCCCGGCTTACCCACGTTAACCATGGGCTCAATCGCCAATGTCATACCGGGTTTTAGCCTGGGACCGTCTCCAGGAATCCCGAAATTTGGAACCTGCGGCTCTTCGTGCAACTTTTTGCCGACGCCGTGACCCACAAATTCCCTGACTACCGAAAACCCTTCAGCCACCACTGTTTTTTCAATGGAAGCACAAAGATCCCCAAGACGTTTTCCGCTGTGAGCGTGCTGAAGCGCACAGGCCAAAGCGGCTTGGGTCACCTCCAACAATCTTACAGCAGTGGGATTGATTGTACCAACGGCTACCGTTGTTGCGGTATCGCCGATCCAACCAGACTTATTGACACCAACGTCCAACTTTACAATGTCGCCCAACTGCAGGCGCCTTACGCCGCCAATGCCATGGACAACTTCATCATTTACCGAAATACAGATCTGACCAGGAAACTTTCTGTAGCCGAAAAAAGCGCTCTTACACTTTTCTTCAGCCATAAACTCAGCAGCAGCCTGATCTATCTCCTTGGTTGAAACACCTGGCCTCACCAGAAGTGCGACCTTCTCAAGAACGGTTCTAGCTGCGCGCCCCGCGGCCCGCATCAAAACTATCTCGCCGTCACTTTTAATCGGAATCACGCCAGGGGAAATCAAACGTCAAATCAACGACGCGCAATAAAGAGGATGACACCAACCAACAAAACAACTGCGAGGCCTACATAGACAGAAACCAAGGTCTTCTGCTCAGTCAACTCGCCCCGGCCCTCTGGGGTTCTTTCAGAACGCCCGCGAATCCTACCGCGCTTCAAGAAGCCATCGTAATTTCTCTGGATCAAGTGCGTTTCCACCTGCCTCATCGTGTCCAAAACCACGCCGACAACAATAAGAAGGCTCGTACCGCCGAAAAACTGTGCAGTCACATCAGGGACATTCAACTGCTTGGAAAGCATCTGGGGTAGAATCGCAACCACCACGAGGAAAACAGCCCCTGCAAAGGTGAGCCTAGTCATTACAGTGTCTAGGAACTTGGCCGTGTCTTGCCCAGGTCTCACCCCCGGGACATATCCTCCATACTTTTTCAAATCATCAGCAATCTGCTGAGGCTGAAACTGAGTTGCCACCCAAAAATAACTGAAAAAGAAAATCAACGCCGCGTAGAGAACATAGTGCCAAAAACCCTGAGCCAGCAAGTTAGCAATCTTCTGAACCTCGGGAGAGTTCCTGAAAGCCATCATTGCGATGGTCGAAGGGAAGATCAAAAGAGCCTGTGCAAAAATAATCGGCATCACCCCGGCGTAATTGACCTTCAAGGGCATGTATTGAGTCTGCCCCCCGTAAATCTTCTTCCCAACCACCCTCTTGGCGTACTGGACACTGATTCTACGCTGCCCCTGAGTCAGACAAATCACCGCTGCAATCACCGCGAATAAAAAGATAATCAAAAGGACCAAAACAAGAGGACTCACCTGACTTGCGACTCGATCCGCGGGAACAAATGTTTTCCATGCCTGAAGCAAACCTGCGGGAAAGCGAGAGAGAATCCCCACGCTGATAATCAAAGACATTCCATTGCCGATACCGCGATCCGTAATTTGATCTCCCAACCACATCAAAAGCAACGTTCCCGCAGTCAATGTAACAACAACAATCAAACGGAACGCGAAACCGGGATGGTTAACAAGAGGGATTCCAAGCTGAGCGATCGTTTGGTCGATTCCATGCAAAATCGGACTCTGGCCCGGATTTTCAAAGGAAAGAGCGAGTAAATAGCCCTGAAAAAGACAAAGCCCAATCGTCGCATACCTCGTTAACTGGGAGATTTTATGACGTCCGCCCTCCTCACGAGCCAGTTTCCCCAAGGTGGGCACAACCGCCGTGAGAAGCTGCATCATGATGGATGCACTGATATAAGGCATCACCCCAAGCGAGAACACCGCACAGTTTTCAAGCGAACCGCCACTGAAGATGTTGAAAAGAGCCGCTACACTTCCGCCCGACTGTGAATTCAACTGATTGTCAAACCAATGCTGTAGCACAGAAGCATTGACGCCTGGACACGTAATGAACGCACCAACCCTTACCACTACTAAAAGTGCGAAGGTGAAAAGTATCCGAACGCGAAGTTCGGGTACGCGAAATATGTTCGTAAAGGCAGAGATCATTTTCAGTAGGCAAAAAGAGGGGTGACAAAAGCCACCCCCCATTCGCTAGCACTGTTATTGGCGACAACTACTCCACTGTGCCACCAGAAGCCAAAACCTTGGCTCTGGCCGCAGCGCTCGCTGCAATACCCTTAAAATGAAGAGCATGAGGGAGTTCACCACCACTAAGAATCTTAACGATCCCCTTTCGATCGGGGATCAGACCAGCGGCCACTAAATGAGCTGCATCTACAGTAGAACCCGCTGCAAAATGAGGAGCGACACGCCCAAGATTGACAGAGAGGAAACCTTCGCGGAACTGGTTGTTGTTAAACCCCCGCTTTGGCATCCGCCTCATCAAAGGCATCTGACCGCCTTCGAAACCGAGACGAATTGATCCGCCGGAACGCGCTTTCTGCCCCTTGTGACCCTTACCCGACGTTTTTCCATGGCCGCTGCTCTCGCCGCACCCAAGCCGCTTTACGCGGTGCTTAGCCCCGGGACGAGGCTTTAAAGAACTCAAATCCATAACTAAATCTTCTCCCTAGAGTTTAAGCGTGAAGGGCAGCGGCAGGCGCAAAACCCCGTTCAATCAGACGATCCTGCCGAGTCCGAAGCTGTCCAAGTGCGGTCAGCGTGGCTTTGACAACGTTTGCGTGATTACTCGAGCCCATCGACTTCGCCAAGACGTCTCGAATCCCCACTGCCTCAAGCACAGCACGTACTCCCCCCCCGGCGATAACACCGGTACCAGGGCTGGCTGGCTTCAACAAAACCTTTCCGCCGCCAAACTCTCCGTAGGCCTCGTGAGGAATCGTGCTCTTTAGCACGGCGACCTTCACCATTGCCTTCTTAGCAGCTTCGCTGGCTTTACGAATGGCCTCAGAGACTTCGTTCGCCTTGCCAAAACCACAACCCACTTTGCCGGCCTTGTCACCCGTTACGATCAGGGCGCTAAAAGAAAAACGACGTCCGCCTTTCACAACTTTAGCGCATCGATTGATAAAAACGACCTTTTCGACAAGATCACTCTGCTCTTTGGGACGGTCGTCACGCTGACGACGACCGCGATTACCTTGAGGTGCTGCCATATAATTAGAAGTTCAAACCGGCTTCGCGCGCAGCATCAGCTAGCGCCTTAACTTTGCCATGATAAAGAAAACCACCACGATCGAAAACGACCTTGTGAACGTTGTGTGCGACCGCACGAGCTGCGACTTCCTTGCCCACCCGAATGGCCGTCGCAACGTTCGCGGCTACAGCACCGCCAGCCGCAAAGCCCTTTTCAGTCGTGCATACCGCTGCGACAGTTTTGCCGAGCGAATCATCGATGACCTGAGCGTAAATGTGAGAACCGGAGAAATGAACAGCCAACCGCGGGCGTTCAGAAGTCCCAGATATGCGCTTCCGAAGCCGGATATGGCGCATTTTCAGGGGCGAGATATTTTTAGTTGAAGCCATAACTACTGAACAGTCTTACCTTCCTTACGTTCGATATGCTCACCGGTGTACCGCACACCCTTGCCCTTGTAGGGTTCAGGGGGGTAATACCCGCGAATATTAGCGGCAACCTGACCCACCAATTGGCGGTCGATGCCCTCAACCTTTACCTTCGTGTTTTCAGCAACGGTCACCTTAATTCCTTCAGGAATCGGGAATAACACAGGATGAGAAAACCCGAGTGACAAATCGAGATGGCTTCCCTTAACTGAAGCCTTAAACCCGACGCCGTGAATCTCCAGATCTTTCACGAAACCAGCAGAGACTCCCGTGACCATGTTGGCCAACAGAGCCCTACTCAAACCGTGCTTTGCGCGATCATCGCGGTCTTCGGTAGCACGCGTCAAAACGACGTTAGAACCATCCACATTCACGGTGATACACTTTGGCAACTGCCAAGAAAGTGTGCCCTTAGGGCCTGTAACAGAAACATGTCCTGCGGCGTCTACTTGTAACTTAACAACAGACGGCAGAGTGATTGCCTTTTTCCCAATACGAGACATATGAGGCCTTTCTACCAAACAAAAGCTAGGAGTTCCCCGCCAACATTCTTCCGCTTCGCTTCCCGGGAACTCATGATGCCCGAAGAAGTGGAAAGAATTGAAATCCCGATCCCGCTCAATACACGCGGAATTTCAGTGGCGCCTACATACCTCCGAAGTCCTGGGCGGCTCACCCGCTGCAGATTGGTGATTACCGAGCGCTCACCCACATACTTCAGACCAATTTGAAGGACTGGACGCCCCTCAACCGTATGAACGGCGACGGAACTTACAAATCCTTCTTCCTTCAAGATGCGGGCGACTTCACCCTTCATCTTCGAAAACGGAGCTACTACCTCAGGTTTGCCAGACCGCGTGGCGTTACGCACACGGGTCAGGAAATCTGCGATAGGGTCAGACACATTACTCATAACGACGATACCCTTTTTGTTTACTGTTTATCGACAGCGACTGCTGCCGGCGCCTTCACTGGCTTTGGTTTGTCCGTGAACGGCACACCAAGCTCAATCAAAAGAGACTTTGCTTCTGCATCAGAACGTGTGCTAGTGACGATTGTCACGTCAAATCCTACGTTCCTCTTGATTTTATCTAATTCGATTTCAGGAAAAATTGACTGGTCGGTCACCCCTAGGGTGTAATTCCCACCGCCATCGAACGCCTTAGGCGAAATCCCCCGGAAGTCGCGAATACGCGGCAAAGCCATGCGAATCAGACGCTCAAGGAATTCATACATCCGCTCACCCCGGAGGGTAACACGCGCACCAATCGCCTCGAACTCCCGAAGTTTGAAGTTTGCAATGCTCTTCTTGGAAGTCGTCGTCGCGGGCTTCTGCCCCGTAATGGTTGCGAGCTCATTCTTCGCTTCTTCCAAAGCGACTTTCGTGTCCGCCTGACTGCCAACGCACGTGTTTACCACAACCTTCACAACCTTGGGGATCTGGTGCACGTTTTTGTAACCGTGCTTCGCCTTAAGAGTCGGAATGACGTGGGACTTGTAAAAACTTTTGAGACCTTCTGGCATACAATTAGATGGCTGCGGGCACGACCAACTTCACATTACTGATGTGAATCGTCCCTTCTCTTTCAATAATGCCCCCCTGGGGAAGCGCCTGGGAACGCTTGGCGTGCTTTTTAATCATGTGCACGCCTTCAACGATCACCACGTGTTTTTCAAAGGAGACATCGATCACTTTGCCCTCCTTACCTCGATGGTTCCCCGCAATGACCTTAACGTGGTCACCTTTCTTGATTTGTTTGCTCATTGTCTAGAGGACCTCCGGTGCGAGGGAGACGATCTTCATGAAATTTTTCTCGCGCAACTCGCGAGCCACTGGACCGAAAATGCGCGTTCCCTTCGGATTTCTGTCCTTGTCAATGATCACAATCGCATTGCGATCAAAACGGAGGTATCCGCCATCTTCCCGCCGAACAGGGTGTCTTGTACGCACAACCACTGCACGCACAACGTCCCCTTTCTTCACCGATCCACCAGTGCTGGCTTCGCGGATGTGAGCGGTAATGACATCGCCAACTTTCGCCACCAATGTACGCTTTCCGATGACGCCGATCATCTTAGCCATTTTGGCCCCTGTGTTGTCGGCGACGTCGATCCTAGATCTGATTTGCAACATATAAAAAGGATCCTATTAGTGCTTTACCACTGACACCAAACGCCAGCGTTTGAGCTTTGAAATTGGACGCGACTCCATGATCAAGACGGTATCACCGAGCTTCGCTGTCGCACTTTCATCGTGCGCGTGGAAACGCTTCACCTGTTTGACGATCTTTCGAAAACGCGGATGTGGCACGCGGGTCGTGGTCTCGACTATAATGGTCTTGGCGTTTTTGACCGAGACGACTTCGCCGACACGCTCTTTGCGTTTGCCGCGAGCGGCATCGTGCTCCGTGTGGTCTGCCGTATGAGTGGCTGAATTTTCCATGTTCGTTAATTACTTAGCGGAGTGCTCCTGGGCGATTGTCAGCACACGGGCTAACTCGCGCCGCACCGTCCGTGAGCGCACGGGATTCTCCAGCTGGCCAATCTGCTTTTGAATGCGCAGATTAAACAATTCCTTACGGAGCTCTGAC
This sequence comes from Chthoniobacteraceae bacterium, assembly GCA_947479475.1. GTDB lineage: Bacteria > Verrucomicrobiota > Verrucomicrobiia > Chthoniobacterales > Chthoniobacteraceae > Chth-196. The sequence goes on along the minus strand of CANJZW010000031.1, from coordinate 8,131 downwards.
TCACGCTGACGCAATTCAGATGCGCCCAATGCTTTGATTTCCTTCAATTTCATCTCAAACTCCTATACTACGGCGGCGGCGTTACGCACAATAAAGCGCGTCCGGATCGGTAACTTATCAGCCGCCAGCCTAAGCGACTCGCGGGCTACTGACTCAGGAATACCATCCAACTCGAATAAAACATTACCAGGGCGCACAACCGCAACCCAGTACTCTGGGGCACCCTTACCCTTACCCATTCGGGTCTCTGGGGGGCGCGCTGTGACCGACTTATCGGGAAACATACGAATCCAGAGCTTCCCCTTACGCTTCATATTACGGGTCAGAGCAACGCGGGCAGCCTCGATCTGAGTATTCGTAATCCAAGCCCTCTCAAGGGTCTGAAGCGCATAAGCGCCAAAATCAATCTTTATAGCGCGAGTTGCATTACCAGCGCGGCTTCCGCGGTGGGTTTTGCGATACTTCACTCTTTTCGGCATCAAAGGCATAAAAATCCTCCTAAGTTAAAATTAATGGGCGGCCTGAGGAGCGTGTGACTGGCGGTCCCCCCGATCAGGGCGGTCCCCTCTCTCATGACGTTCGGGACGCTGCACCTGAGGAGCATCCGCTGGCTTCCAAAGCCATACCTTCACTCCGATAATCCCGTACATCGTATGGGCTTCAAAAAAACCGTAATCAATCGGCGCCCGAAGTGTATGAAGCGGAATCTTCCCCTCACGGAAACTCTCAGAACGGGAAATTTCTGCACCGCCGAGACGGCCTGCGCAACGGATCTTAATTCCAATCGCACCGAAATCCATGCTGGACTGAATCGTCTTCTTCATCGCACGACGAAAAGAAATACGGCGTTCCAACTGAAGTGCAACGTTTTCAGCAACAAGCTGAGCGTCTAGTTCGGGAGTCTTGATCTCCTGAATATCAATCTTTACAGACTTCCCGCCGCTCATACGCCCGATATCATCGGTCATACGCTCAATTTCCGATCCCTTACGGCCGATCACAACACCCGGACGGGCCGTGATGATCGTGACGCGGATGCTATTCCAAGCGCGCTCGATCCCGACGCGTGAAACAGCGGCCTGGCGGAGTTTGTCCTTCACGTAACGACGGATCGCAATGTCGCCATGTAGGAATGCTGGGAAATCCTGCGGGGAGGCGTACCAGCGAGAGCGCCAGTCGCGGTTAACCGCGAGACGATATCCAATTGGGTTTACTTTCTGGCCCATAAATTAAGAAATTAAAAACTAGCGGTGCTTAAGCCTGCTTTTCAATGAGAATGATCCGGATGTGGCTTGTCCGCTTGCGGATCGGACCTGCGCTTCCGCGGGCTTTGGGCTGGAAACGCTTTAACGTTGGTCCCTCTCCGACTACGGCCTCCTTCACAACCAACTTGTCGGCGCGAAGGTTGTTGTTGTTCTCGGCGTTAGCGATCGCGCTCTTGAGAGTCTTCTCAACAAGACGGGCGGCTTTGCGTGACGTATGCGCCAGCAAGTCTAACGCGCTCGAAACGCTCAAACCTTGAATTTCGCGGGTCACTTCGCGGCACTTGAATGCTGAGAGGCGGGCTCCCTTGTAGATGGAACGAATCTCCATGTGTATATAATGGTAACTATGCTTCTCGGAAAACTGGGATTAGCGAACTGCCAACTGTACGGGCAATCCCTCCAACGTGGCCAGCCTTCCCTTGTAAGAATTATCAACAAGCGCCGCGGAAACCGTTTCTCGCGACTCAACAATTTTTGCGACTACTCCGCGTCCTATAGAGACTAGTGCGCCCTGTAGTGCCCCTCGATTACTACCAAGGGACAGAATCAACATGCGCTCTGCTTCTAAGGAACCTACGACACTTGCAGCGGAGCCCACGTTTGTGCTCGGGACTGAAGGTTCACCTTCAGAGCCAGAAACTCCAGCGCGGGATAAAAGAGCCTCGGCGCGGATCGCGCGCTCTTTCCAAACGGTCAGCTCGCGGATCAGCGTAAGAACAGAAGACTCCCCTGTGCCAACAACAGCAGCGGCACGCCCCTCGGAAGAATCAGGAGAACCTAAGCCCTCTGCGTGTACAGTATCAAGGGCCGCCAAACCAGCTCCGACTAGGAGCGGCACGAAGGCCGAAGATAGGAAACGACGAGGGACGAACATGGAGTCTTCTTTAAGCAAAGGAACAGCTAATGCTACTTCGCCACCTTCGCGGTGTGCGATCCGTGTTTCTTGAACACACGAGTCGGTGAGAACTCACCAAGCTTGTGGCCAACCATATTTTCTGTGACGAACACAGAGTTGAAAATTTTCCCGTTGTGAACGAGGAAAGTATGCCCAACAAACTCAGGGGTAATCGTTGAACGGCGTGACCAGGTCTTGATCGGCCGCTTGTTTCCCGAGTCGTTCAGCTTGTCGATCTTTTCGAAGAGGTGCATCTCGACGAAAGGACCTTTTTTGAGTGATCTGCCCATACGGATTCTAGAATTGAATTACTTACGAGCCTTCCTGCGCTCAACGATGAAACGGTCGCTGGTGTTGTGCTTCCGACGGGTCTTGAAACCCTTTGCAAGCTGTCCCCACGGTGAACAAAGGTGCTGGCGACCGCCGCCACCCTTGGACTTGCCCTGACCACCACCATTTGGATGGTCGACAGGGTTCATCACCATCCCACGAACTGTGGGGCGAATCCCCTGCCAGCGACTGCGGCCAGCCTTCCCGCTTGAAACATTCATGTGGTCTACATTGCCTACCTGACCAAAGGTCGCGTAGCAACTTTCGTGGACTCTCCGAATTTCCCCGGAAGGAAGCTTCAAAAGTGCATAACCACCCTCGCGGTTGGAAAGAACAACAAGCTGACCAGCGCTTCGTGCCAACTGCCCACCCTTGCCCGGAACCAACTCCACACAATGAACGGAAGAGCCTAAGGGCAGCTTGCTCAATGGCATGGAATTGCCAACTTTAGGTTCAGCATCAGGACCTGCGGAAACTTTCATTCCAACGGTCAAACCGACCGGAGCCAGAATGTAAGCTCGCTCGCCGTCGGCGTACTGAAGCAAAGCAATGCGAGCTGAACGCAGGGGATCGTACTCGATTGAAATGACATCCGCTATGATTCCCCTCTTCTTCCGCTTGAAGTCAACAAGCCGATAACGCTGCTTGTTACCACCGCCTATATGGCGGCAAGTAATGCGCCCGTTGTTATTACGGCCGCCTGACTTCTTCCGGGTGACCAGAAGGCTTTTTTGGGGCTTGGATGTTGTGATCTCGTCAAACGCAGGCAGTGCCTTGAAACGGTTTGCCGGAGTGAAGGGACGGAAAGTTTTGAGTGCCATAGCAATCTTCCTTGTTGAACTAAGCCAGCTCGAGCTTCTCGCCAGCTGCAATTGTTACGACAGCCTTCTTCCAATCAGAAGTGCGACCTGCCGCGGCAGTGCGCTTGCGGCGGGCCTTGCCGTGATGGTGGGAAGTATTGACTGAGACCACCTTTTTACCAAACAACTCCTCGATCGCCTTGCGGATCTCGATCTTGTTGGCATGGGGAGCAACCTCAAACGTATACTTGTTTAGATTGTCCGTGAGAAGAGATGTCTTCTCCGTAAAACGGACGTTGCGAATAATCTGGGTCGAAAGATTCATATCGACTAGGTGTTGATGCGCTTTGCAATCTCCTCGAGAGCGGAGGGGGTCACAATGACTTTTTTGAAACGAAGAAGATCCTCGGCGTTCACGTCTGAGGAACGAACCAAATGAGCCCAAGGAACATTGCGGGCTGCGAGATACGTTACTTCCGTGAACGAATGAGAGACGATCAGGACGCTCACCGTCCCGGAAAGTCCGGTGAGAAGCGCCACAAAATCCTTGGTCTTCGGCTGAGAGACCTCCACATTCGGCACAGAAAGAACTGAACCCTGACGGAGGCGCTCAGAAAAAGCTTTCTTTAGCGCAGCACGCTTCACGGTCTTCGAGATGTTTTTCCGGTAAGAACGGGGCTTCGGACCGAAGACGACACCACCTCCAACCCAAACAGGAGAAGACTTGTAACCGGCACGAGCGCGGCCCGTACCCTTCTGACGCCAGGGCTTCGCACCCGACAGATTCACTTCCGCCTTCGTTTTGGTGTTTGCGGAACCGCTACGGCGAGCCGCGCGATAAGCGACGACAACGTCATGCAGAGCCTGAGTGTAGCGACCGTTCTCGACGACGGGTATGCCTGCCGCTTTTGCAGCGTCAATGGATAGAATAGATGCACTCATGGTATTACTTAGCCGGCTGTGCCTTGATTGCCGGGCGAACCACAACGTAGCTGCCCGTGGGCCCGGGAACTGCGCCCGCGACCAGAATTACATTGTCCTCGGAGCGCACCTGCACAACCCGAAGGTTCTGTACGGTGGTCCGCTTGTCGCCCATGTGACCGGGCATCGAGGCATTTTTCCAGATGCGCCCTGGAGTTGAGCGCATCCCGATTGCACCAACACGGCGATGCATCATAGACCCGTGTGTCTGGGGTTGACCCGCAGCATTGTGCTTGCGCACTACACCTTGGAAACCTTTGCCCTTTGACTTGCCGATCACATCGACAATATCGCCGACCTCAAACTGAGTGACCGCGAGGCTGACGCCTTCAAACTCAGAGCCGTCCCCTTTCGAACGGAACTCTTTAATGATTTTCTTGGGAGCCGCATCGCCCTTCTTGAAGTGGCCAAGGGCCGGCTTCGAGAGACGCTGTGGCTTTTGATCGTCATACCCAACTTGGATGGCTGCGTAGCCTTCCTTTTCAACCGTCTTGGTCTGCACAACGACGTTCCCGCCCGCCTCAATCACCGTCACCGGTGTCGAGCGGCCAGACGCGTCATATACGCGTGTCATTCCAAGTTTCTTTCCTAAAAGTCCAATCTTCATGTGAGCTACTTAAGTTTGCTGCCTGCTCAGATCTTGATAGTGATATCCACGCCAGCCGGAAGGTTGAGCTTCTTGAGCTCGTCCACGGTCTTTGCAGTGGGCTCGATAATATCCAACAACCGTTTGTGGGTGCGGATTTCAAACTGATCCATGGACTTTTTGTCCACGTGAGGAGAGCGGTTCACTGTGAACTTCTCGATCCTGGTGGGAAGAGGGATGGGCCCTGAAACCTTAGCGCCTGTGCGCTTGGCGGTTTCGACAATTTCGCCTGCAGACTGATCTAGCATGCGATAATCGAAGGACTTGAGGCGGATGCGGATGCGTTGTCCGTTCATAATTCTTTTGGTTTTGCCTAGTGCCTAGTTTCTACTGCTTGGCTTTCTGATCCAGAACTGCAGCCTTAACCTGTTCGGGAACCTGCTCGAAGTGTGAAGGCTCCATCGAGTAACTGGAACGCCCCTTTGAGAGGGAACGAATTGCCGTAGAGTATCCGAACATTTCCGCCAACGGCACTTCTGCCGTGACAATGGAAAGGCCCGCTTTGTGTTCGATCTGACTAATCCGGCCACGCCGGCGGTTAAGATCACCCATGATGTCGCCTTGGAACTCCTCAGGAGTCGAGTTTTCAACACGCATGATTGGTTCGAGCATGATTGGCTTCGCCTTCTTCATGCCGTCTTTAACTGCAAAAATCGCAGCCATTTTGAACGCCATTTCGTTTGAATCGACTTCATGGTAGCTGCCGTCAATGATATCGACGTTGATATCGATCACCGGGTAACCACCGACCACCCCATTCAGAACGGCTTCTTCGATCCCCTTCTTACAAGCGGGAATATAATCCTTCGGAATAGTGCCCCCAACAACCTTGTTCTCAATTGTCAGACCCTTTCCGCGCTCATTGGGCTGCACGTTGACAACCACATGCCCGTACTGGCCACGGCCACCGGACTGCTTCACCAACTTACCATCTCCCTTAGCCGCTACCGTGATCGTCTCACGGTATGCGATCTGAGGCTTGCCGGAATTGGCTTCTACCTTAAACTCACGCAACAAGCGGTCGCGGATGATTTCGAGGTGAAGCTCACCCATTCCGGCGATAATTGTCTGCCCCGTGTCTTCGTTCGTGAAGACTCGGAAAGTTGGATCTTCTTCAGCCAACCGGGAAAGAGCAACGGACATTTTTTCTTGGTCCTGCTTCGTCTTGGGCTCGATTGACATCGAGATAACGGGGTCAGGAAAGGAGGGCGGTTCTAGAAGGATCGCGTGATCTTCATCGCACAGGGTATCCCCTGTTGTGATGTTCTTGATCCCAACAATCGCCGCGATATCACCCGAATAAACAGTGTCCACGTCCTCGCGCTTGTCCGCCTGAATCTGAATAATCCGGCTGATGCGCTCGCGCTTGTTCGTGCGAGGATTGTAAACCGTGTCGCCCTTGCTCAACTTCCCGGAATAAACGCGGAAGAAAACAAGTTTGCCGACAAAAGGATCGCTCCAGAGCTTGAATGCCAGAGAACAGAACTTTCCGGCATCATCGGTTGCCACTGCCATCGGCGCCAAGGTGTCAGGATCAATTCCGTCAGCTGGAGGAATATCCAGGGGGCTCGGAAGATAATCGATGACCGTATCGACGAGGTACTGAACACCTTTGTTCTTAAAAGCGGAACCACCTACAACCGGGCAAAACTTGTTTGCAATCGTCTGGCGGCGGATGCCAGCCTTCAGTTGAGCTGGCGTGACCGGCTTCTCTTCCAGGAAGAGAGCTCCAATCTCGTCATCCAGATTCGCGATCTGCTCAACAAGGTTAGCGTAGGCCGTATCAACAACACCCTGAAGTTCAGCAGGTACGTCTGTAATGGTGTAGGTTGAACCGTGCTGATCGTGGTCAGCATAAATAACAGCCTTGTTGTTAACAACGTCCAACTGGCCCTTAAGATAATCTTCAGCACCGATGGGAATCAAAACCGGCCACGCATTAGCAGCGAGTTTCTTCCGCATGGAATCGATAGCCGCATTAAAGTCAGCACCCACGCGATCCATCTTGTTGATGAAAGCGATACGAGGGACGTTGTACTTTGTAGCCTGGCGCCAGACTGTTTCCGACTGAGGCTGCACACCTGCAACGGCGTCGAAGACGGCAATCGCGCCATCCAACACGCGCAGCGAACGCTCGACCTCCGCAGTGAAATCGACGTGACCGGGAGTATCGATGATGTTAACCCGCATCTTCTGGCCGGGATATAGCTTCACGATCTCAGGCTGTTCGATCTGCAACCAAAAGCAGGTGGTCGCAGCAGATGTGATCGTAATGCCACGCTCGCGCTCCTGTTCCATCCAGTCAGTAACGGTTGTTCCTTCATGAACTTCACCCATACGATGGATGCTGCCCGTGTAGAACAAGATACGTTCTGTCAGTGTGGTTTTGCCCGCATCAATGTGCGCGGCAATGCCGATGTTACGCGTCTTTTCTAAAGGATACGCGCGATTTGGAGAATTTGGATTCGTAGACACGGATGTCGGAGGCAAAAGCCAGAAAAAGGTTGCAGTCCAGGTGGACTAGAAGCGGAAATGAGCGAAGGCTCGGTTCGCCTGGGCCATCTTGTGGGTGTCGTCGCGCTTCTTGATCGCGTTCCCCTGCCCGTTTGCGGCATCACGCAGTTCGTTGGCGAGAGCGTTTGCCAACCCAGTCGCCTTGCGGGACTTGGCGTAACCAACCAACCAGCGCATAGCCAAAGCCAAAGCACGAGCAGGAGCCACTTCCATTGGAACCTGATAGGTTGCACCACCAACGCGGCGGCTCTTAACTTCGAGACGGGGACGAACGTTGTCCACAGCCTTGTTCAAAACTTCGAGCGGATCAACCGTCTCTGAATTCTGACGAGTCTTTTCAATTGCGGTGTAGACAATACGCTCAGCAAGTGACTTTTTACCGCTCTGCATCACAGCAGCGATCATACGAGCCACCACCGGACTGCCGTAACGGCTGTCCAGTTTCTCTACCTTGTGAATAACGCGACGACGACGCGACATAGTGAATAAGTTCTAAAAAAGTTACTTCTTGCCCTTAGCGGCCGGCTTGCCGCCCTTGCCCTTCGCATCAGCCGCTTGGCCGGGCTTGGGGCGCTTGGCGCCGTACTTCGAACGAGAGCGACGACGGTCCGATACCCCTAGGGAATCGAGCGTTCCGCGGACAATGTGATAACGGACGCCTGGCAAATCTTTAACACGGCCCCCGCGGATCAACACGATG
>CANJZW010000030.1 GCA_947479475.1 Chthoniobacteraceae bacterium | reverse complement strand
TAATTCTGCTGTGTTACAAAATGTCATCAAGCCGCGGCTCGATCTTTTTCTTCCGCAAATCAATATCTATCTGCCGACGTCGGTGTCGTCTGGCTAGGGCTTTCTGCACATCTTCCTCAGTCGCATGAGGGCGCGGCAGGTAATACTCAATCACCCACGCGATATCCTCTGCGCTCAGTAATGGCAACTCATCGGCTAGCAATACTTTCTGCTGTAGCATGAAAAACATTGCAAGCATCACCATCGCCATGTGGCGGTGCCATCCCACCCAACTGCGCAACTGATACTCTCCCATTCCCACAGCTCCCTTGGCATCCTGTAGGGCCCGCTCCACCCAGAAACGCGAGCAGGCCATCCGCGCCAAATCTAAAATGGCGATGCCGGCAGCCGCATTGCTGAGCACGTATTTAATCTCCTGCGGACTTTCCTCCGGGCGCCAAACAAGAAGGTGCCAGTGACGAGCCATTTCTTCCCCTCCATTCCAGAGCCAAATCCGCCGGTGTAAAAACTCGCCCCGAAGCGCCCCGTTGATTCCGTCTCGGCGCTTGAAGGCGATCCAGTCCTCCGGTGGCTGCTGCGAAACCCAGTCTCGAACCTCAACACTCGGGGCAAAGGGCTTGGGTTTTATGCCCAGCCGTTTTCCTGTCGCAATTTGCGAAGTGGCAGGCTGGGGATCCTCCAGCCACATGCGCTGGTTGGAATGCACGTCGGCTACAAAAACTTCCCCGTCCTCCTCCAGTGCGCGTAGCAGTGCAGGCTCTTTGCCATAGCCCCCGTCGACACTCACCCAATTAAAACGCACGTTACGCTTACGCTGGGCGCGCACCATTTCTAATGCAATCTGCGCCTTAGTTTTAAACCCACGCTGTGCTTCTGGAATCCTAGCCGTATTGCAACGCGCGGAACTCTCGCACCACTCCTGAGGCAGATACAATCGCCCCTCCACCAAGGTTGCGCGCTGAGCCGCTGCCAAAGCTGCGAATACTCCAACCTGGCAGTTGTCGACCTTGCCGATCCGGCCATTGTATTGCCGCGCCACCCCTGCGGAGGAGGCCCCTTTTTTAGTGAAGGCACTCTCATCAATAATGAGGTAACTTTGCGGGGTACCCCCGAGCATGCCGTCTGCCTGAGCGCTCACCCAATCGAGCACGCGCTCCTCATTCCACGGCGTGTCGGTGATGAAAGTATGGATGCGTTGATGATCAGCGCCTGGAACCGTCTCGGCAATATCCTCCAAATTCCGATCCCCAAACTTCGCCTCCAGCAGACCGCGCACATAAATGCCCGCCTGACCTGCGGCCGCCGAGACAGTGCGATCCGTCTCTTCGGTGCCGTTGACGTCGGGTCTGGGGAGCTTCCTCCCGGAAGGCGTGAAGTCAAAGAGATGCGCTACCGTTTGGATAAACTGCACGAGAGAACCACGGCGCTTGTGACGCAGTTGCTTGAGAGCCGAGAAACCCGAGGGTTGGAGCGCTGCCTAAAGCGGCTGGAGCGACTGGATATGTTGATCCTGGCCGAACTGGGGTACGTGCCGTTTTCAAAGACGGGAGCGGAGTTGATATTCGAGGTGGTAAGCCGGGCGTACGAGCGAACGAGTCTGGTGGTGACAACGAACCTGCCGTTTGAGAGTTGGCCTGAGGTGTTGGGAAGTGACCGGGTGACAGGGGCCATGCTGGATCGGTTGACGCACCGAGTGCACATCTTGGAAGCCAACGGGGAGAGTTACCGCCTCAAGAGCGCGACGAAAAGGGTTGGGGCGGATAGGTATTAAGTGCATCGTGAGGCACTTGACCTAAGAAAAGTGCTGAGCCACTTTGAGGCGCAGGTGTCTCATTTTTCAACCGGCACCGCCACACTTTTCGGCCGCCGTTTACAGCCCTCCATGAAATCCATTCTCCCGCTCATCACCGCCCTGTGCCTTTCACCGTTGGTCCTTCTTTGCGCCGCCGAAGGGCCAAAGATTGAAACGGTTGATGTCGTCGTCGTTGCGAAAGGGAGTTCTGCGTGTTCTCTTTACTATGAACCGGGAGCACCGAAGTCCGTTCGTTTAGCGGCCGAGGAAATACAAAGGGTGATCAGACTGGCAACGGGCGTGTCACTCCCTGTAGTGACCGAGGCCACCCCCTTGATGATCTGCCTTGGGGACTGTGCTGCTGCCCGTGCAGCGGGCATTGGCGTCGAGGCTATGGCTGACGAGTCTTTTCAAATCATCACCCATAATCATGCGGTGTTCATCGTTGGAAAAGACACCGGGGATGGTCGGACAACATCGCGGGGCGGTTTGAGCAAGGGCACCTTGTTTGGCGCCTATGCGTTTCTCGAACGTGTCGTCGGAGCACGCTGGATCATGCCGGGGGAACTGGGAGAAATCATCCCTCATCATGATCGGCTGGTGGTTCCACCGATGAACATCAGGGAAGCGCCCTCGTTTTCTTCGCGGCAGCTTGAGTTGAGCGATCCGCCCGTCGTTCGACAATGGGCTTTGCGAAACCGCGTGGGCACTCAACCAGGCGATGCTGGAGCATTATGGGTGGATTCGAGCCACTCGTGGAACGAACGGCTGCCTCAAGCCATTAGAGATTCGCATCCAGATTGGGCTGCGGTGAATCCGTATCCAGAGAAGCCAAATTATAAGTTCTGCACCCGCAACGCAGAGGCCGTGAGTGCCTTCACAAAGAGCCTTTGTCAAGAGGTCGGCACGGATCAATCGCGCTACATGATAAGTGCATCCCCCTCGGATGGGCAGAGCTTTTGCCACTGCGACCGATGCAAGGCGTTTATCACCCTGAACGCGCACGGCAAGGAATCGACGACACGCAATCTGCTCGACTTCTACAATGCTGTGGTGCGTGTGGTTGCGCAATCCCATCCGGACCGGATGATTGGTGCCCTGGTCTATGGCGCGAATGAGTATCCTCCCGCGGAGATGCTGAAGCTCGACAAGCACTTGTTTATCGAGTGGGCACCGCTGAATGTTTATGGGCTCGGCCTCTACAAGGATGCGTATCGAGCTGAGTTCGATCACCTCGCCGAGAGATGGAAACGCATCGCGCCGAATCTCGCCTACTCCAACTATCTGCACTGGCATCGTTCCCGGGGATGCGCGCCACTGGCACCTGCTCCCGAACTGATGAAACTCGAGTTTGCCACGCTGAAGAAACACGGCATTCACAGTGTGCGCGAGGCCGTGGACCCAAACTGGGCCTACGCGGGGCCGAACAACTGGCTGCTCGCGCGTCTGATGTGGAATGCGGATGGCGACGTTGATGCGTTGTATTGCGAGTGGTTGACGCTCTCCTACGGCGAGGGAGCCGAAGCCATGGGACTTGTCTATGCGCTGATTGATGATGCGTTTCGAAGGTTCAAACAACAGGACGAACCGTTTCATTACGCCGCCGGTCAATACGACATCGACAAACCGAAGATCGAAAAGATCTACCTGCCACTGCTACCTCGCATCCACACGCTTTCTCAGGAAGCTCTGGCTAAGGCGAATGATCAGAGGGCAAAGCAACGCATCAGTTTGTTTGTCGACAACATGAAGTTCTTCCATCGCGAGTTGCGCCGTGCCGGTTATGTGCGAGCTGATGCGGGCTACGAGTTCGTCTTATCTGACGACGAATTCGCAAAGTTTGAGACCAGCAGTTCTGAAACTCCGGGATCACCTCCCTCCTGGTATTTCATGCGCAAGACCCAGCCTTTGCCATCATACAAATGAGGATCCCGCTATGATGATGCTTTCTTCTTGCGGCCGGACAGAAAAAGAAAACCATCGTCATAAAGGTGCAGGAGCCTCCATCGAAATTCCGCCGCCGCTTCTTTTTAACGCTCCCTTCAATACGTCTTTTTTTCAGGCTGTGGGATACCTGTGAAAATACAGTGAGGGTTTATAACGGTTATCCATGGACAAGCTCTAGGTTAGGCCAGTGCAGAGGCCGATGAGTTCAGGTCGACGCATAGGTTCTCAAGCAACGATCAGGGATTTTTTTCAAACAGATCAACGAGAGACTCGTTATTCGGCATGATGAAATCAGCGAGTTGCCATCCGGCGCTCGTGGACGAAGATTGAAATTTCATAAGAACAGATTGAGGACGAGAACTTTTTGGACCGAGCGTGAATGTGTAGTAGAACCGCACTATGGCCACGGAGGTGTTGTTTTTAAGTGTCTCAAAAATAAATGGTTCTGAAATGTATCCGTCTTGGGCATCAATCCAGGGATCAGAATCCAATACGCCGACCTGTCCTGTTATTTTGAAAGCGTTTGCGTTGTGCTTTAAGACCCGGAAAAATCTTGGCGTGAGTAACGCTTTGCGGGGAGTTGGATCCTCATGGTAAAATTCATAGTGGTCAGCGAACAGATTTTTTGCTGCGACAATTGGATCCGCATGGGGCACGCCGCGGGAGAATTTCGGGTTCTCGATTGCCGAGCGGCATGCGCTCAAGCAAAGCAGTGAAAAAAAGAGCAGCGCTATGCCTTTAAACGGGGGGAGTTGCATGAAATGAAGGTTGTGGAATGGGTTGTGTGGGAGTCAGGAAACTCTGCGTTGTACTCCGGCACATTGGTAGGTGTTTGGAAAAGGAAACGGGAGCTATCATCCCAAGTTATTAGGCATCGTTACATCGTAAGGTGCGGGAACCATTCACGGCGAAAATCCGACCGTTGAATGCAATGTTCATATGGCCGCCTTCGTCGTCGTCAAGAAGGCGTTTACCTAACCCACTCTTTGCGGCAACTTTGCAAAGACAAGCATCGGACTCGTGGGAGGTCGCTCTAATGGGGGGCGTCACGCAAACTTGGTTTGACGACGTCCAGATCGCTTCCCTCGACTTGTGCGTGGCGAGGCAGAGTTTTCACCAACGGGCTTCACCTTCCTTTTAACATCCAGCGAAGAAATTCCGGAGACAAGAGGAAGTGCAACGGCAAAATACGGGTCCCGCAGCCCGTGGTGTTTCGCGCCAAAGTTGCTCGCGAGGGTCTTCGTCTTGCCGAAACGACGCTGGGTCTCCGGCAAAGGGCCCACACCCTGTTGGGCATTCCGCAGCGGAGCCATTTCTGTGGGCCCTTAGTTTTGGGGCGCAGGCACATCCTCTTGGTAAGAAGGCGTGGGCGCGAATCCGTGTGCGGAGGTCGACTCGCGGCGTTTTTTGAGCATCTTAGATCCTGTTCAGGGCGGTTTGTGGAAACGGATCACTCGCGCCGGCAGCACGCGCGAGATACGAATTAAACAACTAGGCAAATGGGCGGGCTAATGTTAGTTGTACATTCCTAGGTTTTGCTTTTCCTTCACGGGGCGGTTGAAACTAGGCATTAACGCCCTTTCCAAGCATGATCACTTTCTTTAACACCGCGCTTTCTTCCCAGGCAAGTGCCAAGGCAAGTTCGTCTGCCGAAAGGCTTGAACTCCAAACGGCTAAGCTCTCAAGCGGCTCCCGGCTCAACACCACAGGGGACGACGCGGGCGCGGCGGCGCAGAGCATGAAGTTTACCGCTGCAGCGGGCAGGGCTTCGATTGTCGAAGGGGAGGTGCAAAATGCGCTCTCTTTCCTTGATGTCCAGGCTTCCGCACTGCGTCAAATTTACGCTATTTTCAACCGGATCTCCGATCTGAGGGTCAAGGCAACGGACGCGACGATGGTTCCGACAAGCGTGGACGCTGGCTCCAGCACCGATCCAAGCGTGTTGGACGCTTCGATGGTCTCCAAGACGACGGGCGACCGCTTTGGGTACCAGGCGGAGTACCTAGAATTGCGGAAGCAACTCACGTTTGAGAGTCTCGCTCGCTCGAACGGAGCCAGCGTGTTCAACACTTCGGGATCGGGTCTCACGGTCCAATTGATGGAAGATGGGAGTCAAACGATGACGATCTCCCGCCCCACCCTGTTTGATGGCACCGATTTTTTGTCTGCACCACTCTCAGGCGGAACGGTGAGTCTCTCTGTCGGAGCACTGGGCACGGTCCATGACCAACCGATTCTCCTGGATCTGAAAATCAGCGATCTAGACCAAGCGATCCAGACGCTCTCCGCCCATCTCGCGACCAATTCAGGGGAACAGTCGCGCTTGAAGTTTGCCGGCGAAAGGCTGGGAGTTGCAAAAGTAGATTTTGACGCCTCCAAAAGCCGTTTTGCAGACACCGATATTTCCCAAGAGGCTGTTCATTTGACTCGGGCAAAGACAGTGCACGAAGCGGCGGTGAACGCCCTGACGCAGGCCAACAAGTCGACAGAGTTCATTTTGAAACTCATCGAGGCCCGCCAAGGAAGCTAGGGCGAGTAGGTTCCTGAGGCTCGCGGGCGGGGCTCTCGCTCGGGAGGGAGGGATTGCATCGCTGCTCCTCCATTCCTCAAAGTGCTTTTTGGCTAATGAAACGCCCGGACATGGGTTAGCTTGAAGGAAGGGCCTCCGGCGGGGCTAGAGGGCCTTGCTTTGAAGGTCTTTACCAGGCCCGCGCTCCTGTGAGGGTCTTTCCAAACTGTCTAATGAAAACACCGCATGTCTCTCGCCGCTCTTTTCTGCAGAGCGCCGGTTTTCTTCTGGGTCTCCCCGTGTTTGAGTCCCTGCTTCCGAGGATTGCTTCGGCATCTTCAGTGGCGAAGGGCCCGGGTCTTACCGCAGCGGGAGACCCCCTGCGAATGGCCTTCGTTTACGTCCCTAACGGCGTGATCGTAGACCGATGGACGCCCAAAAATGTCGGCCGGGACCTCCAGATCAACGAAACCATGCAGCCGCTAGAAGGATTCCGGGGCGACTTTCAGGTGGTCTCGGGTCTCGAACACCAGCACGGCCGGGCCGGGGGGGATGGCGGCGGGGATCACGCGCGGGCCACGGCGACGATCCTCACTGGGGCAAGACCGAAGAAAACGGCGGGCATTGATATTCGGGCCGGGGTTTCGGTGGACCAAGTTGCTGCCCGTCAATTGGACGGCCGCACCCGTTTTTCCTCTCTGGAACTTTCCTGCGATGGGGTTAGGCAGTCGGGCACTTGCGATTCGGGGTATTCCTGTGCGTACCAATTTAACCTCTCCTGGCGTTCCGAAAATCAGCCAATTGCGCCGGAATCCAACCCTCGCATGGTATTTGAACGCCTGTTTGGAAGGGATTTGGGCCGGAATGGCAGTGGGGCGGCGGAACGTGCAAAAGCGCGGGATCATTCGCTCCTCGATTTTTTAATGCAGGATGCCGCCTCGCTTCAGGCGCAGCTGGGCAAAAGCGACCAGCGCAAACTTGACGAATACCTCACCGGGGTCCGTGAAATCGAGAGGCGCATTCAGCAGGCTGAAAAGTTCGGGCTCCCCCAAGCGCCAAGCACTCCGGCACCCACGGGCATTCCTCAAAACTATTCTGACCACATCAAACTCATGTTTGATATGCTGGCGCTTGCGTTCGAGACGGATGCAACGCGGGTAGCCACCTTTTTGATGGCGCATGACGGCAGCAACCGGAATTTCAATGAAATCGGCGTCTCCTCTGGCCACCACGAGCTCTCCCACCACCAAAATGACGCCGCTAAAATGGCGCAGATCGCTCGGATCGACCGGTTTTACATGGAGCAATTCGCCTACTTCCTTGGCCGCCTTCGCGACACCAAGGAAACCAACGGCCGCTCCCTCTTGGAAAACTCCATGATCGTCTATTGCAGCGGTCTCTCGGACGCTAACCGCCACGCACACGACAACCTCCCCGTGATCCTCGCCGGAAGCGGCGGCGGCTCTCTCGCCCCGGACCAGCACCTTGCCTTTGCCCAACCCGTGCCCATGACCAATTTGTACATGAGCTTGCTTGAGCGCATGGGAATCCAAGCCGACCGCCTAGGCGACTCCACCGGCGTGCTGCAAGGGGTATAGCCCGCCCAAGCAGGGCCCACCCTGCGGATAATGGTTATTTCGTCCATCGCATTCATTCGGTCGGGCCGGGTTTCCCCAGGAAGCTCTGGCGCCGTCCTCAGAACCACGCCGGGGAGCACCGGGCTGACCCGCCGTTGCCCCGCTACGGCCCCCTGTCCTGCGCCAAGGAACGGAGGCGCGTCCCCCGGATGCGCTCCCGCATTTTGCGCAGCCCCAGCTCCAGCCTTGTCTTGACCGTGCCCAAGGGGGTGCTCGTCCGGGCCGAAATCTCCTTTTGGGTCAGCCCGTGGAAATAGACCATGCAGACTGTTTCGCGCTGCCGTTCAGGCAAATACCGCAACGCCTGCTCAAGCAGCGCGCGGAGTTCCGAGAGGTGGACTTGTTCCTCTACACCGTCACCGTGGGGTTCGTCTCCGTTCGAATTTCCATACTCCTGATTGCCTTCGCTCTCCATGGCCAAACGCATCCCGGCCTTTTCGTAGCTGCGGCGCTCCCGGAGCCGGTCAATCGACCGGCGGCGCACCAGCGTGACCAGCCAGGCAACGGGGCGCGCCCTTTCAGGATGGTACCCGGCCGCCCGCCGCCACACCTCGGAAAAGACCTCTGCCACGACGTCCTCAGCTTCGGTGGGGTTGTGCAGTACACCGAGGGCCTGGGAGTAAAGCAGCGCGGCATACCGGCTCCAGAGAGGGCCTAGCGCCCCCTCCTCGCCATCGCGAAGACGTTTCAAGAGGCTTTCGTCGGGTTCCATTCCTGACTCAACGCCGTTCCCGTTCGAGGCTTTGCCGTCCTCACCCGGAGGGAAAGACGCCGTCCGGTCTTGCCAAGAAATTGCGGTCTCGCATGGATCACGCGGATCACGCGGATCACGCGGATCACGCGGTGCGCACGGAGGGTCTTTGGCCGGATCCTCATTCACTCCAGCTCGAAAGGCACCCTCCAGCGGAACAGCATCCCGGTGGACAGGCGGTGGAGGCAGTGGCGGAGCCGCTTCGGTCTGGATCTGTGGAAGCGCCCGTGAAAGAGGCACAAGGTCCTCGGCCGGAGGCCGTACGGGGTGGGACGCGTGGGAATCAACCGTGGACCCAGATTCCAGCTCGGGCGCTGTTTGGAGAGAGACCGTCGGGTTTGGTGGAAAGCCCCCCACTGGGGTTGGTGGCGGACAGCCCTCCGGCGGTGCGACCTCCGTTCCCGTCCCGGAGCCGTCGTATATTTTGCCGATTCCCTTGCCGATTCCCTTGCCGATTCCCTTGCCTGTTCCCGCCTTTCGTCTGCCCTTCATACTCTTAACTACGGAAAGGAGACTGCCAAAAGTTTTGAGGAAGAACCCCAGAGCACCACTCAGGGTGAGCTGGCATTGACCCGGATGGCGCATCCATTAGGCTTCCACCCTCACCAGCCCCTATCTTTATGAGTTCGCTGAACAAAAAATTTCCCCGTCTGTTGCCCACACCCATCACGCCTGGCATGAAAGCATCCGACTTAATTGATGGCGCTTTTAAGGCGTACAACGGGGGTCGTCTTGCGGAAGCCTGCCGGCTTCTAACCCAGAAGATGCTCGCAAACAACGGGACCGTGGGGCTCTCCCTTACCGGCGCGCTGACTCCTGCCGGCTTGGGACGGGCGGCGATCGTGCCGCTCATGAAGGCAGGTTTTGTAGACTGGATTATCTCCACGGGCGCGAATCTCTATCACGACCTGCATTTTGGTTTGGGGATGCATTTGTTTGCTGGGTCTCCCTTCTTGGATGACGTCGTCCTGCGCAAGGACGGGGTGATTCGCATCTACGATGTGCTATTTGACTACGATGTCCTGTTGGACACGGATGCCTTTGTGCGCCAGGTGATTCAAGGCAAGGAGTTTCAGAAGACCATGGGGACGGATGAGTTTCACTATCGGCTGGGCAAGTATGTCTATGAACGGGAGGTGCAGCTGGGGCTTCACGAGACAAGCATGCTGAGCGCTGCCTATCAGTACGGAGTGCCGGTTTTCACCAGTTCCCCCGGCGACAGTTCCATCGGCATGAACGTGGCCGCCATGTCCATGCGCGGCTCCAAGCTGCAGATGGATGTGAACCGCGATGTGAACCAAACGGCAGCGATTGTTTACGACGCAAAATCCTCGGGGCAAACCTCCAGCGTTTTTATCCTTGGCGGCGGCTCTCCTAAAAACTTTATGCTCCAGACCGAGCCTCAAATCCAAGAAGTCATGGGTATTGAAGAGCGCGGGCACGACTATTTTTTGCAGTGCACGGACGCTCGTCCTGACACGGGGGGACTTTCTGGGGCCACGCCGGCGGAGGCCGTCAGTTGGGGTAAAATCGATCCGGACACCCTTCCCGATTGCGTGGTTTGTTATGCCGACTCGACCATCACATTACCCATGCTGACGGCCTACGCGCTGGACCGTGTGGAACCCCGCCCGCTCAAACGCCTATACAAACGCCGGGATGCCATGCTGGAGGCGATCCGCTCCCAATATCTCAAACACGGGACGGTTGAGAAAATCGAACACCGGACCGACCTCTCGAGCTCGGCCAAGAAAAAAGCACCGGCTGCGAAAAAGGGCCGGTCCGGTCGCTCCGTGACTGGGACAGCACGCGCCAAGCAAAAGGCGGTGCCTGCGGGTCAGCAGAAGGCTGCGAAGCGCTAGGCGGGGTTCGCACACCCAAGGCCGACACCATACAGTTCCATGGAAATCCTTCGCTACACCGATTCAAGCTTTGCCGGGGCGCTGAAAAAGCTGCTTCGGAAGGCCATTCCGCAAGCGGGTGTGGAGAACACAGTCCGTGAGATTCTGAGGGATGTCCGGGAAAAAGGGGATGAGGCGGTGGTCCGTTACACGGAACGGTTTGGGGGACCGCGCCTGCCGCTGGATGGGCTGCTGGAGACGAGGAAGGCTGCGGTAGCCGCTGCAACGCGCAGTGCGGTGGCAAAGGCGCACCGAAACGTCCTAAAGTTTGCAAAGAAATCACTGCGCAAAAACTGGGAGATACGGAACGCGCAGGGTGGGATTACCGGTGAGCGGTTTTCGCCGTTTGAACGGGTCGGGATTTACGTGCCAGGGGGAACAGCGCCGCTGATCTCCACGGCGATTATGACGGTGACCTTGGCGGCGGCGGCTGGTGTGCCTGAGATCGTCGTGACCACGCCGGCGGATGCCTCCGGAAAAATCAACGACGCGCTTCTTTTCGCCCTGGAGTACGCAGGGGCGACGGAAGTCTACAAGATTGGGGGCGCTCAAGCCATCGCGGCCCTGGCCTACGGGACCCAGAGCATCCGGGGAGTGCAAAAAATCGCGGGCCCAGGCAATGCTTACGTGGTGGAGGCCAAGCGCCAGGTTTTCGGGGAGGTGTCGATTGATTTGTTGCCGGGACCGAGCGAGGTGCTGGTCCTGGCGGACGGAACGGCAAATGCCGCTTGGGCCGCCGCGGAGCTTCTAGCGCAGGCGGAGCATGGAAAGGGGAGCGGGATTGTGTTTGTCACGACCAGTCCGGCGCTGCTTGCTGCGGTACACGCTGAGATCCAGTCACAAACGATGAGCCTGAGCCGCAGGGAGCATCTTGAGGGAGTCCTCGCCGCCGGAGCTTACCTCATCCTGGTCGAGGACATGGCGGAAGCGATCCGCCTTTGCAACGCGTACGCTCCAGAGCACTGCGCCATTTTGACCGCCGATCCGGAGGCGACGGCTGAGGAAATTCACTCTGCAGGGGCCCTTTTCTTGGGGGCTTATTCGCCGGTTGCGGCGGGGGATTTCATGGCCGGTCCGAGCCACACGCTTCCCACGGGAGGAGGCGGAAAATCCTTCCCGGGACTGATGGCGGATATGTTTCAGCGCCGCACGAGTTGGGTGAAGATGGACAGGGCTGCGCTGCAAAAGTCGTTGCCCATTATTGAGGCGTTTAGCGCCCTGGAGGGGCTGGATGCACACGGTCGCTCGGCCTCCATTCGGCTGGAGGAAACGAAAAACCCCTGATTCGTTTGAGGGGGCCTCTCTGGCTCCCTTGACTTGCGCTTGATGGGCCTTACTTTAGAGAGCAAATAAATTCCCGCCTGTTGCCATGACTTTCCCCAACTGCCGGCCTTCCGCTCAACCGCTTTCCGCCTTTGCTCACACCCCTTTGCCTGTCCTTTCCGGCCCCGGGATCGGCCGCTTCGTGCGCCTCGGCCGCTTCATGTCCGCCTCCCTGGCGGTTTTGCTGCCTCTGGTGTGTGTTCTATCCACCCAGCTTGCATCGGGACAGGAAGTTCTAGACGGGGTGGCGGCGGTGGTGAACGACCAGCCTGTCACTTTTTCGCAGGTTCGCGAACTGGTAGGCGCCAAGGAGCGAGCGATATCCGAACAGTTTCAGGGTGCAGAACTTGGTGAAAAAATTAAAAAGATCCGAACAGAGGCCATTGAAGAGCTCATCAATCGGCAGCTCATTCTGCAGTACTTTAAGGAAAAGGGTTTCCAGCTGCCGCCGTATTTGATTGAGGACCGCATCGCGACGATCATCCGGGAGGAGCACAACGGAGACCGCGCGGCTTTTGCGCGGAAACTCGCGGCCTTCGGGCTGACGATCGAGCGTTTCCGGAAGGACGAGATGGACAAGATCATCGTGCAGAGCATGCGCCAGCAGGCGGTCAAAAGCACCCCGGTGGTGCCTTTGGAAAAGTTAAAGAGCTTTTACAAGGAGCACCTGCCGGAGTTCACGACGGAAGAACAGATTCAACTGCGGATGATCATCCTGCGCTCCAACGACAAGGGTTCTCCCGAACAGCGGCAGCGCTTTTTGGAGGAAATCCGCCAAAGGGTGGCGGGCGGCGCCAAGTTTGCCGATTTGGCCAAGCTTTACTCGGAGGACAACACAGCAGAGAGCGGGGGCGACTGGGGCTGGGTGCAGGCAGGCACGCTGAATGAAACCCTTTCGAAGGCTGCGACGGGCCTCAAGCCGGGCCAGACGAGCAAACCTGTATTTATTGGCAACACCGCCTACCTCCTTTTTTGCGAAGCCAAAAAGCCGCGCGTGGTACAGGGGTTTGAAGAATCGCGAGACATCGTGGAAAAAGTCATGTTGGGACAGGAGCGTCAGAAGGCCCAGGACGAGTGGATCGCGAAACTCCGGAAGAAGGCCTACGTCAAGATTTTCTAACCGTGTCTGGCCCCTTGCGAATTGCCGTAACCGTGGGGGATCCTGCGGGCATCGGGCCTGAGGTGGCTGGGATGGCGCTGGGGTCGCCGGATTTGGATCGCTCCTGTTTGTTTGAGATCGTCGGCCCGTCCGGGCCGGTGCAGCCAGGACACCCGACGATTAAAGGGGCCAAGGCGGCTTTCGAGGCCCTCGAAGCTGCGGCCAGCGGCCTGCTGGAGGGCCGTTACGCTGCGGTAGTCACCGGCCCGATTCACAAGGCGCGGATGCGCGAAGTGGGCTTCCATTTTCCCGGGCAAACCGAGTTTTTTGCGCAGCGTTCCCAGACCACGGACTACACGATGTGTCTGACCGGCGGCCCTCTCACCGTGGCGCTCGTGACGGCCCACGTCCCCTACCGCGAGGTTCCCGAGAATCTTTCTCCCCGGGCGATCCTGCGCACCGGTCTGCAGCTCGCCGATTTTGTGGCGCTTCGCACGCGGCAGACGGAGCGGGCGGGCGCCCCTCGGATTGCGGTGGCGGGTCTCAACCCTCATGCTGGGGAAGAGGGGTTGCTCGGCGGGGAGGAGGTCGCGTTAATTGCGCCCTGCGTGCAGCAACTCAATGCGGATGGGCGCGCGGTGTTCAGCGGTCCATGGTCGCCCGACACCGTCTTTTATCGGGCCGCCCAAGGGGAGTTCGACGGGGTGGTCTGCATGTATCACGATCAGGGGTTGATACCCCTCAAACTTTTCGCGTTCCATGAGGGAGTGAATGTGACATTGGGACTGCCCTTTCCCCGGACCAGCCCTGACCACGGCACGGCCTTCGAAATTGCCGGCCAGGGCAAAGCGCATCCCGGAAGCATGCTGGCCGCTTTGAACCTGGCGGCGGAACTGGCCCGCAAGGGCCAACCCAAAGCGCTATGATGGCGGTCTACCGTCGCGTGTTCGGCATCGGTCTGCAGGATACCTTTGTGTACCGCTGGAATTTTGTACTGCGCAGTCTCTTTAGCGTCATCCCGCTCATCGGCACGTTTTTTGTGTGGCGCTCCGTGTGCGAGCAAGGCGCGGGACTCTCGGAATACAACCTGTCCGCGATCGTCTTTTATTTTGTGGCTGTGATGGTCGTGGACAATTTGGCAAGCCCTACGGAGGACGAGTGGCGGATTGCCGCCGAGATCCGGGAGGGCCAAATCAGCGCGCTTCTGACCAAGCCCATCAACCATCTGGCCTACCGTCTTTCTCTCTTTGGGGCCTACCGGTTTTTGTATTCGCTGGTCACGCTTCCGGTGGTAGGCGGCATTCTCTGGATTCTGCGGGAGCACCTGCAGTTGCCCCAAAGCGCGCTGACGTGGCCTCTTTTTGCGCTCTCGGTTTTGGGGTCGGCGCTCCTTCAATTTTTCATCGCCTACTCTCTTGCGATGCTGGCGTTCTGGATTCTGGAGGTGTCGACCCTCATTTTTATCCTCTACTCCTTTGAATACTTCCTGAGCGGCCATGTTTTTCCGCTCGACCTGCTTTCCCCCCGCCTACAGGCCGCTCTCCAGTGGACGCCCTTTCCCTACGAACTTTTTTTCCCGGTTCAAATACTCTTGGAGCGCCTTGATCCAGTGGCGCTTCAGCGCGGGTTTTGCATGCAGTTTTTCTGGGTATGTATGATGGGGTGTACGGCGCGCCTTTTATGGATGCAAGGGGTTCGTAAGTACCAAGCGGCTGGTGGATGAGGGTTTGAGGTGCGCCGGATTTACGTTTTTTCCCATGCTGCGGTACCTGAAAATATACGCCTTATTGCTGCGCAATTCGCTGATCCGCGAAATGAGTTTCAAGGCGAATTTTTTGCTTTGGACGGTCGTGGAGGTACTTTGGTTTTTTGGACAGGTTCTTTTTATTGATGTGCTTTTTTCACACATTGAAACCTTGGGTGACTGGACGAAATGGCAGGTGGTCGCCCTTGTGGGTACGCACCAAGTGGTGGCCCAGATCTTTCAGGCCTTTTTTTACGTCAATCTCACCCAGATTCCAGAACTTGTCCGGACGGGGAAGCTGGATGTTTACCTGACGCTTCCGGTGGATTCGCAGTTCGCGGTCTCCAGTAAGCAATTTGGCGTAGACAATCTGGTGAACACTGGGATCGGGCTGGCGATCACGGCGTTCTCCCTCTCCAAGCTGGGCGTGGTGCCCAGCGTCGGGCGTGTCGCCCTTTATTTTTTCTCGGTCCTGCTGGGTGTGACCATCCACTACAGCGTGATGTTTTCCCTCTCCACCCTGTGTTTTTGGATCATCAGGGCACAGGGTTTGATTTACGGTTATTTCAACCTGTTTAACATCGGCCGGTACCCGGACTCTGTGTTTCGAGGAGCGTTCAAATGGATTTTCACCTGGGTCATTCCCGTGATTCTTGTCGCCAACGTTCCAACGCGCATCCTGACGGGCGCGCTGGAGCATCCCTGGCTTGGGATCGCGCCCTTGGCGCTGACTTCTCTGCTCATGCTTTTGTTCACGCGCTGGTTATGGCTGAGGGGTCTAGCACGGTATGCGAGTGCCAGCTCCTGAGCAGCCGGGTGAAATCTGGCCGGGCTGAGGGAATGGGGTTCCATCGGCCCAAGCGCTGCCGTCTTTTTTACTTGAGTCGGAAGGGAGACATTCACAATATATCCGCCCTCGTTGAGAGGGTGTCCAGTTCACCCTTCGGGGTGCTGGACAAGAAAGTAGAATGCGCGGTTAGCTCAGTGGTAGAGCATTACCTTGACACGGTAGGGGTCGGCAGTTCAATCCTGCCATCGCGCACCACTTTTTGCAGTGGTAAAGGCACAAAGCCAGGGTAGGAGCTACGCGGCGCATTGTTGGTTTAGCTCGGGTCTACGGGTCTGCGACAAAGTTTTTTGGGTCCCACACCACGGTCACGGATACAGCAGGTGCGCCTCCACCTTCTCGACCTGCACGGTGGAGTTTTTTGATAACTCGCGGGAGGAGATACGGACTTCCACTTCGTTTCGGCCGCGCTTCCAAGCCTCGCGAGGCACGACGCAATCGAGCCGAAGCAGGCGCTGATTGGGGTCGATCGTGCGGGGTTTGTAGCCAGAAATGGGTTGCGGCTTTGGGGAGAAAATCTGTGCATCTTTCCATTCCACGTCGCGCGAGGCTATTGATAAGGGAGTGCCGTTGTATTGAAATTCAAACACATCGGCCTCGTCCGCCTGAAAGAGAATGCAGCGGAGCGTGAGGTTGGCCTTCACGTCTTTGATGGGGGGCGCATCACTGATGTGCAGCGTGAACTTCGCAGCGCGTCCGTCGGCAGCGAGTATCTGCGGCAGTGGCGCGGTGTCGTTGCGGTTGAAGAAGCCGTCTGCCCAAGGATAACCGCCACGTCGCTCGACGGCGAAGCACTTGTCTTTACCTGTAAGCGTGCTTGGATCACCGACTTCCTTAAATGCAACCTGATGCGTGTGGGGCGCGATTTCGCCGCCGATCAACCGGGCCACTTCGGGTGTGCCAATGGACCAGTTGAAGGTGGTCACGCTGTCCGCGCCACGCTGAAAGTGATTGGCAAAGACGCCGCGTAAAAACTCAATGGACCCATAGCGGTAACCATCGGTGGCGTGATGATCGTCAAAGCAGGGTTGAAGCTGGACGCCTTTGCCGACCGCCGCGCGGAAGGCTTCTACGTCGACATCCATCGAGCGTGATCCAAGCGTAAGCACATCCACGAGGTGCTGTTCTGCCCACGCTTTCACGTCGAAACCATCGGCGTGGCAGCCATCGAGTGTCTGCGGCACTCTCGCCGCCAGTAGAAATGGACGCCCCCGCTTTTGCGCGACGTCCATCAACATCTCCCGCACCATGCGCATGAACTGCGTGACGTGCCCGCGAAGCTCCCACTGATGGCCAACGGGAAGACACGGAACATGGCGGGCGAAATCAATCTGAATCCCATCGAGGTCGTAGCGCGTCGCCAGTTCATGTAGCAAAGCGACTTTGTGTTCGCGGAGTCCCGACGCTGCGAGGTTCCACATTCCGTGCGGCCACCATGAAGTCGGGAGCACCCAGTCGGGATGCTCTACCTTGAGGGGGTCTGGCACTTTCGAGTGTCCTCCCTCTGGCAAAAGATCCACTTCGCTGATGCGGTGGTTCCAGAAAGCCTCGAGCTTGCGGCGGTGCGTTTCGTTCACCAGTTGCTCGACCCAGTCCAAACCTTCGCGATGCCACTGCTGCACCAGCGGCGGGGTGACGGTGGGTGCGACCTTACTTGGATACACAGAGCCTGACGCATTGCCGCCGATGTCCCACCAAATCGCATCAATCTGGCTTCCCGGCTCATCCACGTACGAGAACACTGCGTCGCGAAAAGGGGCGAAAGACGCGTTCCCATCCGGGTGCAATGTCGCGTAGTTGCGCATCACCCAAAACACATCGTGCTGGATGACGATGCGCCGCCGCTGCACCAAATCGCGATGATCTGCTGGCAGGTCCACAGGTTGTGTGTTCGTGATTGCCGCCTGGAGGAGGGTCGTGCTCAACACCGCACCGGCGCTTGTATGAAGAAAGGTGCGTCGATTTATAGCAGAAGAACGTTCAGAAACTGTTTTTTGGAGCTGGGTTGGCGGATTCATTGGGGGTCATTTTATTTGAAGTTTGAAATACACTTTCTTCGGTTTCTGTTTCAACGCGCGCTGGGACTTCGGTGTTTATAAATCAGCCACATTCACACCCTCGATGATCAGCCTGTCGAAACCGCGCTTGGTATCCATGGACACCAAGCGCGTGCGGCCGCCGCTATTCCAAAGCGCTTTTCGCTCGTCTACGAGACGGTGGCATCGCTCCGCGCACACCTGCGAGCAAGCCACTGGGGAGCGCGCCTGCCTGCTGATTGCGAGCTTTGCCGGCAGATACAGGCCTGCAGCCGTCCTCTCCCGCGACTACGAGAGCGACCTCGAGCAAACCAGCCCGATCGTGAGCCACGACATAGTCGATCCCCGTCTATTGGCTCGCAAGGTTCCAGAGCCGTACGCGAACTGGCTGAGCCCACCTTCCCCGATTGCTGAGCTGACAGACCCATGGCGTTTGGCCCACGCGGGCGAGGGTATGTCTGTAAACCAAAAATTCCGGTCCAGCGGCGAGAACAGCTCAACTTCATGCGCTGTTCGAACCTCTGTCCGGAATTTTTTGTGATCAGGCTAGGCCCTTAGTGCATCCACTCGGTGTGGAAGAATTGCCCCACGGGCTTGTCCACGCGCTCGTAGGTGTGCGCGCCGAAGAAGTCCCGCTGCGCTTGCAACAGGTTTGCAGGCAAACGGGCTGCACGGTAGCTGTCGTAGTAGGCGAGGGACGCGCCGAATGCCGGCACTGGAATGCCGTTGGTCACGGCGGCCGCCACGGCGGTGCGCCAGTTCAGCTGCGTTTTTGCGAGAATGTCGCAGAAGTAGGGATCCAGCAGGAGGTTTTTCAAGCTGGGGTTAAGTTCGTAAGCCTGCTTGATCCGGTTGAGGAAGTGCGCCCGGATGATGCAACCGCCGCGCCAGATGGTCGCAATGTCGCCGAAGTGCAGCTCCCAGCCATACTGCTTGGCGGCGGCGCCCAACTGCACAAACCCCTGTGCATAGGAAACGATCTTGGAGGCAAACAAAGCGTCCCTCACGGCATTGATGAACGCCTGCTTGTCTCCGCTGAATGGCACGTGCGCAGGGCCTGCGAGATGCTTGCTAGCCTCGACGCGTTCTTCTTTGAGCGAGGACAAAATGCGCGCTTCCACCGCAGAGGAGATGGTCGAGAGAGGCACGCCCATTTCGACGGCGTGACCCACAGTCCATTTCCCAGTGCCCTTCTGACCGGCTCGGTCCACAATGATGTCGACGATGGCCTTGCCCGTCTCAGGATCCTTCCGGCCAAAGATGCGGGAGGTAATCTCAATGAGGTAGCTGTTGAGTTCGCCACCGTTCCACTCTGTGAAAATCTTGGCGAGTTCGTCCGCTTCCAGTCCCAAGACGTTGCTGAGAATGGAGTAGGCTTCGCAAATGAGCTGCATGTCGCCGTATTCAATGCCGTTATGCACCATTTTGACATAGTGCCCGGCGCCGTCCGCACCCATGTAACGGCAGCAGGATTCCCCATCAACGTGGGCGGAAATCGTCGTGTAAATCGGAGCCAGTGACTCCCATCCGACCTTCGAGCCACCAGGCATGATGGAAGGCCCCTTCAAAGCGCCTTCTTCCCCGCCGGAAACACCCACGCCAAAATAGTGGATTCCTTTTTCAGCCAGGGCCTTTTCGCGGCGCTGCGTATCAGTCCAAAGCGAGTTTCCTCCGTCGACGATGATGTCGCCTGGCTCCAGGAGGGGAACCAGTTGAGCAATCACCGCGTCCACCGGAGCGCCGGCCTTGACCATGATCTGCGCCTTGCGGGGGCGTTTGAGCGACTTGACAAAGTCTTCGAGGGTCTGAGCGGGAATAATGTTTTTTCCCTTCCCGCGGCCCTGCGCAAATTTGTCGGTGACCGCAGTGGTCCGGTTATAAACAGCGACGGTAAAACCCTTGCTCTCCATATTGAGCACAAGGTTTTCCCCCATTACAGCGAGGCCAATAAGGCCGATATCACAATTTGCAGACATGATTTAGATGAGGCTTATAGATTTCAGTTTGAGCAAACGCTCAGCGTATAGACACAGTTACTTCTCGGCAACCGGCTTTTGTTTAAGGATGATGCCCTTTTCGTAAAGAATCCGGTGCAAACTCGGTGCATAAGCCCAAAGGCTCCGCATGAATCTACCCAACCAACTTACCCTGCTGCGCCTGGCCATGACCATCGTCCTGGCTGCAGTTCTGCAGTCTGATTGGCGCTTCTGCTGCACCGCAGGCCTGCTCCTCTTCGGGATTGCCAGCCTCACGGACTACTTTGATGGGGCAATCGCCCGGAGCCGCAATCTCATCACGGACTTCGGCGCCCTGATGGACCCGCTAGTGGACAAGATTCTCACTGCTGCAGCCCTCATCTGCCTCGTGGCCATCGACTACGAAGCCCGCCCGGCGATTCCAGCCTGGGTGGCCATCGTCATCATCGGCAGGGAATTTCTCATCACAGGCCTCAGACAACTCGCCGCCGCCAAAGGCGTGGTTCTGCCGGCCGACCGCTTTGGCAAACACAAGACGATCTGGCAGATTATCACCATCCTCTACTTTCTCCTGCTGCTCAGTCTGGATGAATGGAGTCGCGCCGGGTGGTTTGATCATCCTGCCTTCTTAAAAGTCCTCTGGCGGCCACTCGGCTCGGTGCTCACCGGTCTCGCGCTTATTTTGACGGTGGGTTCGGGCCTCGGGTACCTTTGGCGGAACCGGCACCTGATTGCCGACCGTTGAAGCAGGCGAGGGATCTGCGGTTGCAGGAGAGCGCCCGCGTGTTCATCTTGGGGGGAGTTGTGAAGCTCCTCATTGCACCCGATAAATTTAAAGGCTCCCTTTCCGCCGCCGGTGTTTCCGAGGCTCTGAGCGTCGGCTGGAAAAGCATACTGCCAGAAACGGAAGTTTCCTTTGCACCCATGGCGGACGGCGGCGAGGGGTTTGCCGAGGCCCTCGCCTCCGCGCTGGTGGGAGAATGGATCTACCTCGAATCCTTCGATGCGATCGGCCGCCCGATCCAGTGCCGTTTTTTTTGGGAGCCCGCCACGCACACGGCCATCCTTGCCATGAGTGAAGCCTCTGGCATCGAACGCCTCTCCTCCCGCGAACGCGACCCCTACAAAGCGAGCACGTTTGGCACAGGCATCCTCCTTCGCCGCGCCGTAGAGCTCGGGGCAAAACGCGTCCTCCTCGGACTTGGCGGCAGCGCCACCACGGATGGGGGTGTCGGCATGGCCGCCGCTCTGGGCTACCGCTTTCTTTCTGCCGGGGGCGAGGTCCTTGAGCCTCTCCCCTCAAATCTAACCCGGATTGGGCGCATCGACAGCTCGGAGGCACGTCCGCTGCCCGAAATCATAGCCGCCTGCGACGTGCAAAACCCGCTTCTGGGGACGCGAGGAAGCGCCGCCGTTTTCGCCCCTCAAAAGGGAGCCGATGCGAATGCCGTCCATTTCTTGGAAGCCGGTTTAGCCCATCTGGCCGGAATGGTCCGCCGTGACCTTACCTGCGACTTCAGAAACACCCCCGGCGCTGGGGCTGCAGGCGGCATGGGTTACGGCCTGCTTTCTTTCTGCCGCGCACGCCTGGAGCCGGGGTTTGATCTGGTATCCAAAGCGGTGGGTCTGGAAGATCGGATCGCCCAATCGGACCTCGTTCTGACCGGGGAGGGTCGCCTGGACTCCCAGACGCTCGAGGGCAAGGGCCCCGCCGGAATCGCCGCCCTTGCGCGGGCGGCAGGCAAACCGGTGCTCGCGTTCGCCGGCTCCATTGAAGAGTCCCCCGAGATTCACGCCTGTTTTGACGCCACCTTCCCCATCATCGACAGGGCCGTTTCGCTTGAGGAAGCCATGAAGGACGCACCTGCCTTTTTGCATCGCGCCGCCGCCCGCGCCGCCCGCCTGATTTCAAACCCAATCCAACTATGAACTCCAAACGCATCGCTCTTCTTTTTTCTGGCCAGGGCGCCCAAACCGTGGGCATGGGCATGGACCTCTCCGCGCACTTTCCACAGGCCGCCGAGCTGTTTGTAAAAGCCGACGCCATTCTCGGATATCCCCTGAGTAAACTCGCCTGGGAAGGGCCCGAAACCGAGCTCACCCAGACCCGGTATTGCCAACCCGCTTTGTACGTCCACGGCCTAGCCTGCCTCGCCGCCCTGCGCAGCCTTGCCGGCCCCTTTAGCGTCCATGCCGTCGCCGGACTTTCACTGGGCGAATTCACGGCCCACGCCGCAGCGGGCACGTTTGATTTTGAGACAGGCCTCAAGCTGGTTTCGCAGCGGGGTATTTTCATGCAAGAAGCCTGCGAGGCGACTCAGGGGGGGATGGCGGCCATGATCGGCGGTGAAGAACAAGCGGTGCTGGACCTCGCCAGAGACACGGATGTCGACGTCGCCAACTTCAACAGCCCCGGACAAATTGTGCTTTCTGGAAAGGCCGGACACATCGCCGAGGCCGTTGCCTCCGCGAAGGAAAAGGGAATCCGCATGGCCAAGGCCCTCAACGTCGCCGGCGCCTATCACTCCCGCCTCATGCAGCCCGCCGCCGCCAAACTCGGCGCCGTCCTTGCCCAGGCAGAAATACACGCCCCCCGCTGCCCCGTTTTCTGCAATGTTGACGCCAGGTCCGTCACCACACCCGAGGAAATTCGACTTACCCTTGAGCGGCAAGTCACAGGCTCCGTGCGCTGGACCCACACTATGGAACGCCTCGTTGACGAAGAGCTTTGCGACCTCTTTTTGGAGCTCGGCCCAGGCGGCGTTTTGAGCGGACTGCTCTCACGCACGCGCAAGGGCGTCCAGTGCATGCAGGTCTACGACGCAGAAACCGCCGCAGCGGCAGCGGCGGCCCTCCAGTAAGCGGCCAAACAAAAGCCCGTATCCGCCCAAAAACCCCACCGCACCCAGCGCGGTGCCACCCGGAAAAAGCCTCGCATCCCCCGGTTAATCCCGCCGCACAAGGCCGCTCAGGCGTAAATCCCGCCCCAGTTTTTTGTAGGCGACCTCCTCCAAGTTCACCGCGTCCAACCGGAGTCCGGGGTCCGCCACGGCGAGACTGGGCCCGCCGCACAACAGAGGCGCCAGGTAAAAACAGACTTCATCGACAAGACCCTCTGTGAAAAGAGCCCCTAGAATTCTTCCACCTCCTTCCGCCAAAACGGTATTCACCCGATGCACGCCGCCCAACTCCTCCAGCACCGCCTTGAGCGGTTTGTTTTGGTAAACCAGGGTGCGCTCCCGATGTTCGTCGGTAAAAAGACGAGCCCCCGCTGGTAAATTGCCTGTCTGCGTCAGGACGACCCTCCAGGGCTGCGCTTTGCCGGGAGGCATCGGGACCCCCCGTATCGTGAGAGAAGGGTCGTCCGCACGCACGGTTTCCGCGCCCACGAGCACGGCGTCCGCACGTATCCGCAAGCGGTGTGCATCCATGCGTGCCAGAGGCCCCGTCAGCCATTGGCCTTCCCCCGGAATACGGGTGATCCTGCCGTCGAGAGAAAGGGCCGCCTTGGCGATGACCCAGGGCCGGCCCGTCGTAATCCACTTGAAAAAAGCACGGTTAAGCCGGCGGCATTCCGCCTCCAAAACACCGGTCACCACCTCCACCCCGCGCTCCCGTAAAAGCTCGAGGCCGCGACCAGCATGCGCGGGATGAGGGTCGGTCGCGCCAACAATGACGCGGCGGATTCCAGCGGCCAGAATAGCTGAGGTGCAGGGCGGCGTGCGGCCCTGGGTGCAGCAGGGCTCGAGGGTCACGTAGAGCGTGGCGCCCCG
The DNA here is from genome assembly GCA_947479475.1 of Chthoniobacteraceae bacterium. Taxonomy (GTDB): domain Bacteria; phylum Verrucomicrobiota; class Verrucomicrobiia; order Chthoniobacterales; family Chthoniobacteraceae; genus Chth-196. Next base: position 26,456 of record CANJZW010000030.1, on the reverse strand, counting down.
GGCAAGTTCGGGAGAAGAGAGGGCGCGCAGGGCCTCCACCTCGGCGTGGGGCTGACCGGCGCGCTGGTGCCAGCCACGGGCGAGGATCCGCCCGTTTTTAACGATCACGGCGCCGACGGCTGGGTTGGGGCTCGTGGCACCGACTCCCTTGAGGGCTTCCTTCAACGCTGCCCGCATAAACCTGGTGTGCTGCATGGGTCTGTGTGGGGTCCATTTTAGGATATTTTTTCCACAATTCACCCATCTTTTTCAACGCCTCGTCCGTAGCAGTGAATGAACCCACCTCCCACCCCATCGAAACAAAAAAACCAACTGCAACTCACTGCGGAGAAACCGCGGCGAACGGCAACCAACTGCGGAGCAACCGCAGACAAACCGCAGACAAACCGCAACAAACCAAAAAACCAAAGCTATGAACACATCGATTCCTATCCGCTCCACGCCCCTGGCCATCTCACCCGCCCCTTGGTCCTCTCTGTCACCCGTGTCTCCCCTGGATAGGCTGGCCTCCCTGCGCCAGGACATGGACCGCCTCTGGGAGCTCAGCTTCACGGGACGCGGCGCGCAGGCAGGAGCCTGGTCCCCGGCGCTGGACCTGTATGACGAAGCGGAACAACTGGTGGCGAAAATCGAGCTCCCCGGCCTTTCCAGGGAGTCCGTCGCCGTCAACTACCAGGACGGGGTGCTGAGCATCAGCGGCGAGCGCAAGGGGGATTATGCCGAAGGCCAGGAGCCGGACTGCTACCGTTCGGAGCGGGCCACGGGCAAGTTTTCCCGCGACCTCGCGCTGCCGGTTCCCGTGCAGGCGGACAAAATCCGGGCGTCCTTCAAGGACGGGGTGCTCACCATCGTTCTGCCCAAAAGCGAAGACGCCAAACCCCACAAGGTTGAAGTGAGCGTGAGCTAGCCGCCGGGCCGTAGCCAGAGCCGGAGCCCGGGGGACGGGGCGCCCCCGGATCTCCGGCAACGGGGGCGCGGGCGGGCGGGCGTGCAGCGGGGCGGTTTTGCGCTCTCCCGCGTTGCCGCACCGCTCTGGGTGGGGCAGTGTGGACGGCATGATTTCCGCTCCGTCTTTTCCTCCCGTGGGCGCGCAAGGTTGCGCCGTGTTTGATCTTTCGGGCCGGACCCGTCTTCTTTTTTCCGGCGCGGACAGGCTGCGCTATCTCAACGGGCAGCTGACCCAGGATCTCAAGAGGCTGGCTCCCGGGCGGGCCCTGCCCGCCTGCGTTACAAGCGCAAAGGGGAGACTGCAGGCGGAGGTCTGGGCGTCCTTTGAAGGCGGCGCGGACGGACCCATTGCTCTGGATGCGGCCTCGGAACTGAGAGAGGCCCTGGCAGCGCGGCTGGAGCGCTACATTGTCGCCGATGAGGTAGTCCTCGAGGACCACACTGGGCGGGCTGGGCTTTTGCACTGCATCGGCTTCGCCCCGGGGCAGGCCGCTTCTCCCGAGGGTTCTCAGGCGCCGTTTCAGACACCGACCGGAGCAGGGGTGGACGCAACCATGCCCATGGACGCACCCATGGATCCAAGTGCGGGCAATCCGATGGGCACCGCAGTCGGTGTTGAGGATAGTGCTAGTGCGCTGGAATTTCCGGCGGTGCTGCGCGATCTGCCCCGCGTCGCGGCCTTCAGGCTGGGGCAGGAGGGTTGGGACGTGCGGGTGCCGTTGGACCGACTGGATGCCGTGAAGCAGGCGCTGGAGGGATCGCTGGCTACCGACGCGGACTGGGAAACGTTGAGGATCTCGCGGGGCATACCGGTATGGGGGGCGGAGTTGGATGAAAACACACTGCCTCCAGAAGCGGGCTTGGAACGGACCCACATCGATTACCACAAAGGATGTTACATCGGGCAGGAGGTTATCTCGCGGCTTAAGAGCGTGGGCCATGTGAACCGGACATTGTGCCGGTTTTTGGGCTCCGGACCTGAGAGACCCGCACGTGGCACCGTTTTTTTCACAACAACCGGGGTCGAGGCAGGCGTTCTGACGAGCGTGGCGGGCGCTGGGGCGGAGGGCTTTGTGGCGCTGGGATATGTAAAACGCGCCTGCGCCGCGGAAACGTCTTTTATGTGCGGAAAAACCGTGTTGAAGACCATTGCGGGTGAAACTATTGATGCTCGAAGAATACACTGAGACCCACCCATTCCCAGCCGCGGAAGGAGGAGTCTCACCCTCTTGCGCGAACCTCAATAATAAGCCCACACCCAGTGAACTTAAAACGGCACTGGGGAGCAGACGCCGGAGACATCACCGCGGGGATTGAGGCCGGCAGAATTCCGTGACACCACAATACAAGGTAGCCCGGAAGGATCGCAGATTCCCCGCGTGGGCCCTTCACTTGTATCACGCAAATGAGACAGATTTAGCATTCACTTGTCTGACATCCCTGCATCCCTTTGGAACGCATGCGTGGGGGACGGAAAGTAACGGTTGTCTCGCTACGCTCAACGCTCAAAGACCGGCAGAGAACCCCCGGGTTCAAGGGCTCTTCAGTCTCGCGGCACGTGGGTGCATGCGGTGGACAGCCATGTCTTTACCGACTTTGGAAACGGCGCACAGAGACCCACCCAGTGGGTGCGTCTGAAGCGATACTTTTTTGCCCGGCATCTTCCCTCTTCATAGCGGGATGTATCAAATCCGCCGATCTTGCCCCATTTCCGATCACATGACGGCCCGTGAAAATGGGTCTTTGCGGCGATCATGGGTGCCCGACCGGAGGTGAACCGGCCTCTTTTGCGGCGGGGCCATCTTGGAGAAGCCCGTTTTACGAGAACCCGGTGATAAAATTCGTTAAAGATCGCATCCTCGCCGTTGGGACCCCAGCTTGGGGCGACTGCCGCCGGTTCATTCACCCCGATTAGCTAATCATCTGGGGACGCGTGGCCTGCATTCCTGCTGGGTTGAATGAGCGCGGCGAGGCGGATGGACCGCTGCGCAATCCCAATGCTGCGACTTGCTGAATTTTTACGGCTCAAAGAGTTAGCAAAGAGTTGTCGCGGCCATGCCAAACGTTAGGCTAGCGCTCCACCCAATCCTCCCACTCCCTCCCCAATGAAGCTCCCGCCCCTCGCCCGCCTCCTCTCCCTGCTGCCGTTAGCCGCGCTCGCCACGCTTCCCGCCCTGGCCGAAAACAACGTGCCCCCCAGCGGATTCAACGCGCTTTTCAACGGAAAAGATCTCTCCGGTTGGTATGGATGGGGAACGCAAGACCCCACCGACCTTTGGAAGATGTCGCCGGAAGAACGGGCGGAGTACAAAAAGAAATCGGTGGAAGGAGGGCTTACCGATAAAAAGGGCGCGCCGACAACCGACCACACCAACATGCACTGGCGCATTGAAAACGCCGAGCTCGTGAATGACGGCAAAGGGTTATACCTGACCACGGACAAGGATTACGGGGATTTCGAACTGCAGCTAGAATACAAGGCGCTGCCGGAAGGCGACAGCGGCGTGTACCTGCGCGGCATCCCTCAGGTCCAGATTTGGGATTCCACCCTTGGCGACCCGCGTGGCCTGGGCCAGGACAAGGGCTCTGGCGGCCTGTGGAACAACAGCAAGGGTGCGCCCGGAAAAGATCCCTCCCGCAAGATGGACAAACCCTTTGGCGAGTGGAACACCTTCAAAATTAGGATGATCGGCGAACGCGTTACCGTGATCTTCAACGGTGAAACCGTCGTGGACCGTTGCACGCTTGAGAATTACTTCGCCAACAAAAAAGCCGGCTACATCGCCTGGGTGAAACCAGCGGCTGCAGCCGATGGCGACAAGAAGGAGGAAAAGAAACTCGAAAACGGGTGGATGAAGGACCCGGCATTTCCAAAAGGCCCTATTCAGCTCCAAACTCACGGCAGCGAGATTCGCTGGCGCAATGTTTTCATCCGCGAAATCAGCCCGGAAGAAGCCGACAAAGAACTGCGTTCCGCCGACACGGAGGGGTTTGTGGAACTCGTCAACGGCAAGGATTTGAGCAACTGGCAAAACGCCGTGGACAGCTATGAAGTCCGGGACGGCTCGATTGTCTGCAAGCCCAAAAAGGGCGGCGACCTCCTAAGCAAGGAGGAGTACGAAGATTGCATCATCAAAGTCGAATTCAAGCTCCCCCGCGCAGGCAACAACGGCATCGCCCTGCGCACGCCTATGGGCGGCCATTCCGCAGGCGATGGGTTCGAGATTCAGGTGCTCGACAGCGATGGCTACAATGAAGACCACAAGGACCATCCCCTGCTGCCCACACACTACCACGGCTCCCTCTACCACTGCGTCGGCGCCAAACACGGCTACCTGCGCCCCGTAGGAACGTGGAACTATGAGGAGATCGAAGTGCGCGGCCAGAAAATCAAGGTCACGCTCAATGGGACGAAAATCCTGGATGTCGATTGCGACACGTTTGACCGCAGCCAGATTGCTCATCCCCCAAAAGGGCTCGACCACCGCCGCGGTTACATCGGGTTTGCCGGGCACAACGACCCTGTGGAGTTCCGCAGCTTTAAGGTAAAGCGGCTCAACTAGATCCACACACAGGCCCGCCGCGATAGCGGGCGGGCCTTGTGTCTGGGGGGTTACGCGAGAAGACCGCGGACCACGCGCCCGTGAACGTCCGTGAGCCGGAAGTCGCGCCCGGCGTAGCGGTAGGTGAGATTTTCGTGATTGAAGCCGAGTAAGTGCAGGATGGTGGCATGGAGGTCGTGCACATGCACCTTGCCCTCCGCAATGGAAAGACCGATTTCATCGGTGGCGCCGTGCACATGACCACCACGCACGCCACCGCCGGCCATCCAGACGGTGAACCCATCGGCATGGTGGTCGCGACCCACCTTGGGTGTGAGCGGCATTTGCGCGGTGGGAGTGCGGCCGAACTCGCCGCCCCAAAGGACGAGGGTATCCTCAAACATGCCGCGGTTTTTGAGATCTTGAAGCAACGCCCCGATCGCCTGGTCACATTCACCGGCAAGCCGCTTGTGACTTTCTTCGATGCTGTTATGGCTGTCCCACGGTTGTCCTGCGCCGTGCCAGACCTGGACGTAACGCACACCCCTTTCCGCGAGTCTGCGGGCCATGAGAATCTGACGGCCCTGGAGCGTGTCCCCGTACATGGCCCTAATGTTTTCAGGTTCCTTGCTGACGTCAAAAGCGTCTGTCGCTTCGCTCTGCATCCGGAAGGCAAGCTCCAGCGACTGGATGCGCGCTTCCAGCAACGGCTCGCCCGGACGCTCTTCGCGGTGTTTTTCATTGAGTCGCTGGATGTACTCGAGCTGCTTGCGCTGCTGCTGCGGCAGGATGAATTCGTTGCGTAAATTTGCCAGCAGCTGCTCGGGGCTGGTCTTTTTAGTGTCGATGTGAGCGCCCTGATAAATCCCAGGCAGGAAAGCGCTTCTCCAGTTTGAACTGTGCGCAACGGGAAGTCCGTTCGGGCACATTACGACAAATCCTGGCAAACTCTGGTTTTCCGAGCCGAGTCCGTAGAGCACCCACGAGCCGACACTTGGGCGGGGCAGCGTGAGGTTTCCGGTGTTCATCATCATCAAACCAATCTCGTGATTGGGCACATCGCTATACATCGACCGGATCACACACAGGTCGTCGGCGTGTTTAGCGACCTGCGGAAACAACTCGCTGATTTCGATGCCGCTTTGGCCGTGTTTGGTGAATTTGAAGGGCGAACCAAGGGCCGCTCCGCTCAGGCGTTTGTCTTTGCTAAGTTCTTCCGACACCGGGAGCGTTTTTCCATGAAACTCGTTCAGCTTTGGTTTTGGATCAAACGTGTCCATCTGCGAAGGACCACCGTTCATAAACAGGTGAATCACGCGTTTGGCCTTCCCCGGGAAATGAGCGATCCGGGGGGCGAGCGGCGAGAGCGGCGCCGCATTCGCCTGGGTCAGGCCCATGTCGCTCAATACTCCAGCGAGAGCAAGTCCGCCCATTCCGAAGCCGCCCTGAGCAAGGGCGCTGCGACGGGTGATCGGTTGTGTTTTACGCAAAAGAGCCTCTAAAAAATTTGGATTCATAACATCGGATTCGGCGGGTCTTGAAATTCGGAGGAGCCTCAGTCCACAAAGAGAAATTCGTTGGTCATCAACAGGGCGTGAGCCACCTGTTCGAGCGGTTCCAATTTTGGTGGAGCGGGCGGCTTAAATTCAGCCTGGGCATCCCATAACGTCTGCACGCCGGCCGGCGCCCCATCGATGCCAACGATCAGCTGGATTGTTGGACTCCAGCGGAACCCGTCGGAGTTGGTCGTTTCGCGACAATCCACCGTGAAGTCCAAAACCTCCCCGGCTTTTAATCGAACACTCCGGATTTCGGTCTTTGCCGGCATCCCCTCGGCGATCCATTCCCCCAGCAGCCCTGCCTCCGAGGAAATGACCCGTGCTCGCACCCCGTCGCCCGTGCCGACTTTTCCAACGCTCACTTCACCGTTGATCATGAACTCGCCGGCGTACGGAGCCGTCCACCGGCGAACAGCTGCCAGAGGCAACCCGGCGCCGGGATGCCCGCCCGCGGCCGTTACGCTCGCGAAACCCTGCTTGGGATCAGGAAAAACACGACTTCCCTGATACCGCTTCGTTTGGGGGTCAAAATATTCCAGGCGATGAAAGGCCTCTGAGCGTGGGACAGCGGGATCGGCGCTCCCATATCCGTGAAGCCACAAGCCGGTTGTTCGCTCCTCTTGCAGCCCGGATGTTTCCTGTAAAAACTCCGCCGCCATGGTAGTTTCCGAGCCTGTGGCGCTGCGCTGAAAGATACGTTGGTACAGCCACTGGACCGCACCAGCGCCTCCACCCGCCTCCCGGGCCTGTTTGGCCAGGGCCTTGGCCTGGCTCATGATGAAGGAGTCGTTCAGCGCAAAAAGCGCCTGCTGGGGCACCAAAGTTTCCGCGCGCTCCGTGCTGGCAATATCAGGGGAGGGGAAATCAAACGTGGTGAAAAGCGGGTCGATGTTCACACGGTCTATAAAACCGTAAATCGTCCTGCGGCCGCTAAAAGGTTCCGTGGAGAGGCTTACCGAGCGGCCGCCGATTTCCCGCTCGAGTTGCCCGCTTGTCGCCAGCATCGAATCACGCATCGCTTCAAAATCCATCCGCCGCCGGTTGGCACGCCAGAGCAGCGTATTATCAGCATCCAGCGCCACGGCTTCGAGGCGCTCGGCCCCGCGCTGCTGATAGGTCGCGGAAAGCACGATGTCTCTCACCAACTGCTTTGTCGACCAGCCCCTTTGCACAAGCGCAGAGGCCAGCCAGTCGAGCAGTTCCGAGTGGCTGGGGGGCGGCGACTGCAACCCGAAATCTCCTGGGGTCTTCGCCAGTGAACGGCCCAGCAGATGCCGCCACACATGATTCGCCCAGACGCGAGGTGTCAGTGGATTATCACCCGAGGCGATACGCTCCGCCAATTCACGCCTGCCACTGCGGTCTGCTGCAAACGGCGTTTTCTTGGGATCCAACACCTGCAGAAAACGGCGGTCTACAGCGTCCCCGCGCCGCGCCGCATCTCCGCGCAAAAAAACAACGGGCGTCACTGGCTTCGTTTTGTCCCTGACGGTCATAGCGCGCGGGGGTGCGCCAGGATGTTTCGCTTCCATATCGGAAAGCACCGTCTCTAATTTTTCAAAATCTTTGCGCCCGGCGTTCTGCGTTCGATGCGCTGTTTCGACATCCTTAAGTGAGAAATCCAGCCACCCTCCTTCGCCGGTAAAAGCCTTGAGCACATTTTTTAGGGCCTCCTCCGGCGTATCTTTCGCCTTAGCCAGAAGTCGCCCGTACAGCCGCACCAGAGCTTCTTCATCTGCGGGTGCCTCCTCACGCGCGGCAGACAACACCGCGGCATTGACCTCCTGCTTTCCTCCTGGAAGAAGGCCGCTCTGGAGTATTTCCGCGAGCACCGCCGCCTTGCTTTCCGCAGGTGCGGCGGCCACATGAGCCAACAGGCCGGTAACGGGGTCTTCCCTCCATTTGCCCGGCTTTTTCAAAATGCCCCATTGTTTTCCAAGGGGCGTCAGCGCGGTCTCCATGAAGCCCTTGCTTTTTTCGCTCAGCAATTTGTTCACGTCTGAGGTTTTCTTCACCTCCATCTGGCAAAGAGCCTCGAAATAAAGATCGGGTTGTGCGAGTACGGCCGCGACGGCCTTGTCCTTGAGACCCTGGCTGAAGTCTGCCAATTCTTTCTGCGCCTTTGTTTTTTGCATGTCGTATTGTCCCCGCGCCGTTGGATCTGCCGGAGTCTTCAGCAGTGCAATTTCGGGAAGGGCAACGAGGTCCTCGGTGCTTTCAAAAACACCGTGCAACGCATAAAAATCGGCCGTTGGAATCGGGTCGTATTTGTGGTCATGACAACGCGCACACACGACCGTGAGGCTCATCACACCGCGCGTGACCACGTCGATGCGGTCGTTAATAATCTCAGCCTGCCGCCGTAAAAATCTGGGGCCTACCGTTAAAAAACCAAGCGCCGCGAGGGACGGGTCGTTCTCCTTAAGCTCCATCTGATCCGCCGCGATCTGTTCGCGCAAAAACTGGTCAAAGGGTTTGCCGGAGTTGAAAGCCTCGACCACATAATCCCGGTAAGTCCAGGCGAAGGGGTAACGGATATCGGGTTGCGGGAAAAAATCCTGCGTGTCCGCGTAACGCGCAATGTCCAACCAGAAGCGCCCCCAGCGTTCTCCGAAATGCGGGGAGGCCAGCAGCTCATCAACTTTTCCAGAGATTGCGGAGTCCGGGTTCGTCGCGAAGGCTGACAAGAACCGCGTCATCTCCTCAACACCCGGCGGGAGACCAGTCAGATCGAAATGCAACCGCTTCAGTAGCGTGCGTGCATCGGCGCGGGAGGAGAGAGTCAAACCCTTTGCCTTAAGTTTAGCTCCCACCAAACTGTCAATCGTAGATGGGCCGTTCTTAAGGGAGCTTTGCGCCGCCTTCTGCACGGGTTGGAACGCCCAATGCGCGGCAGCCTTCTGAAAAAAGAGTTCCTGGTTTCCGAGCGTTGCACCGCTGGCTCCCGCGCCAGAACTTTTTGCAGGCCACTTCGCGCCCTGGTCAATCCACGCTCGGAGGGTCGCCAGGTTTTCCACGGACAGCCGGTCTTTTTCCGGCGGCATTTGCATGTCCGGCTCCAGATGCGCTGAAAAAATCAGCAGAGGACTTTCGATGCTTTTGCCCGGCACGATTGCGGGCCCGTAGGCCTCGCCCCCTTCCAGGGCAGCAGCCAACGAATCTAGACGGAGACCGCCCTTTTGCTTTTCCGGCCCGTGGCAAGAGACGCAATGTTCTGCGAGGAGAGGGTGGATGTCTCCAAAGTAGAGCACAGGCCGTTTCAGGGCATCTGGCAACTCGTGCCCGTCGAGGTTTGCCCGCATTTTGGTCGGCGCCGCCGCCATTTGGTCCATCCCTGCGCCCAGAAGCATGGCAGCCAAAAGAGCCGTTCGGAGCCAGCTACGCCGCTCAGGGGCGTGTTGCGCTGCCCCTCGCGGTGAGGTCAGGGCCTGGCAGACGGGGTGCTTTGACCGCAGTTGCCAAAAGAAGGCACTGGATGGGAGCAAACAAAAAAAGTTCATGAAATCTTGTGCGACGTTCTCAAAGACAACCCGCAATGCCACCACCGACTTAGAAACTAGAGCAAGCTTCCGTGTGGGTATTTTAGATTTTAGAATCGTCCGATGGGTCGATGAACCCGCGATTTCCTTCCTCGACACGAATTTCTCAAAAGGCGCTCTGCAAGCCCGAAAGCCGAGAAAATGCACGAAGGTTATTCTTTGATGATCCGCCCGTCAGGAATAGGCCCGACGACCAGTCCCGCTGCAGAGATGTGAACGGGAAACACGACCTCGTGTTGGGATACACTCAAACCCCACGAAACATATCTCTCAGGCTCCTTGCCAACTGGAGGCCGTTGCGGGGAAGCACATCCCCTGAAAACACCAAAAATGGCGGCGGTTTGTATAATGCAACTGTTTCTCATTGCGCGGATTAAAACAGAACTACATGAGCCATAAAGTTTCAAGCGAAGAGAGTTATTGCCTCTCAAACCCTGACAATGAAAGCTTTAAGGCGCATTTCTTTTTGCTTACAGAATCGAGTCAGGAGGGACGTCATCCCGCTCACCGTTAAGCCCCGATGCACCAATGGAAAATCGGAGGATTTGAGACAATGCGTGGGTGCGCTGTCTCGAATGTTGGGAAAGACAGGGCTGTTGCACCCATGCACCCATGCACCCATGCACCCATGCACCCATGCGCTGCGCTGCGAGGGCAATCACGGGCCAGACGCAAACAGTGGCGCGCCCAGATTAAATCAAGGACGGGTGAACGCGTGAGCCATTCCGGGCACCGCTTCCACCCGAAACCGCGATCGCTACTTCTCGGCGGGGACGGGTGGGCGGTGGCGCGGGACCATGCTGCGGAAATCGCCGAGATTGTAGGGCCCGTAGTAAGGCTGGTTCAATTTGACCTCAGCGACGGCCACGGTGTCCCACGTGTTGCTTTGCGCGATGGGTCTGCCGCCATGGTCATAGACGGCGGAGATCATCCAGCCGGCGTCATGATTCATGAAGGTGCTGCTCACAAGATAGACGTGGTTCTCACAGGCTCGGGCCTCGGCGAGCTTGGGATTACAGCCCCACACAGGCCAGGCAATGACTTCAGCACCGTTTTTGGTGAGCTCACGGGCCACTTCGGGAAAGAATCCGTCATAACAGACCATCATGCCCACCTTGCCAAAGGTGGTGTCGAACACAGGATAATCCTTGCCTGGCGCAATGCCCTTGGCGGCCTCACCGGGCGGCAGAGAGACCTTTCGGTACTTGCCGATGAGTTTGCCATCCGGACCGAGGAGCACCGCAGTGTTGTAAATGAGATGGGCATCCCGCTCATAAAGGCTGAGCACGATGTGGAGATGATGCTGCTTTGCCTGCGCTTGGAAGTATTCCGTCGAAGGACCGGGAATAGGCTCCGCAGTTTCTTCGGGTTTCGCCTTCACGTTGGCAGAGGGGACGGTCTCGCCCAGCACGACGAGATCCGCGTGTTGTTTGGCCGCTTCCGCGATGAGCTGGGCGTATTCCTCGCAGTTTTTCTGTGGTGATTTGCCGCCGGGTTTGTGGTGGATGGTTGCGAGTCTCACCGTCCGTTCGGGAGGCGCCACCGTTTGGACCCACTCCGGTGATTTCCACTCTACACGGCCGCCTGGGGCCCATTGAAGATGCATTTCGACAACAACCCGCGCGGCCTTTGACGGACTCTTGTAAATGCCGCCGACGGTTGTCCAGCCTTGCCCATCGGTGAGGCCATCGTTCGGGTATTCAGGCTCGGCGCTGGGCACGGGCAGTTTGGGATCAGCGCCGGGCGGCGGTGTATCGATGGAGACCATCTTGCCATTCGCATCCTGCCAGGCGATGCGCACAAGGCAGCTCTGGCGCGGCCGCTGGACACCGCTGATTTTTCGTTTGACCTGAAACTGATAAAAGTCACCGCCATTCACTGGAAACGATTTTTGAAACCAGCCGTCAAGCCCCTCGCGCTGATCGTGCGTGATGACGAGGCTTCCCTGCTCGCCGGTTGTGAATTGCGGCCGGATTTCTTCACGCGCACTCTCTAGGGACCAACCCTGGATGTCGGCGGCCTGAAGTGAAACCGTGAGCTGGAGAAGCAAAAGTGCTGTTTTCATTGCGATTGCGTGCCGTGGTTTATTTCGCGGGTGGAGCGGCAAGTCTAGTTTGATGTTTCGGCCATTCGGGATTCGGAAGCGTCTCCCAAACGCGTAGGTTGCGGAAGCTGGCCTCGGTGCCTGCTCCGAGCATGAAACTGTGTTTGTCGGTGGCGATGAGCGGATTGCTTAACGTGGTGCTTTTTCCGTCGATCGTACCAACGACGTCGCTGCCATGAATCTCCAGGACGACGGTGTGCCATTCATTGATTTTGATCGGAGTCAGCACCTGATGGACCGGCCCTTTCTCGCGCTGCTTGGTTGCGGGATTGATGCGATCCCCATCATACGGCGTGAGGAACAGACCGCCCTGACCGACACTGAGTGAGATCACATAGTCCCGGGCATCCGTGGCTTTGACAAAAAGTGACCGATACTGCCGTCCTTCCGCCGGAACATCGTTCAAGCGGACGTCACACTGGATGATCGCGTTCTGGAAATTCATACCGAACGATGCCGTTGCCGGGTGATGCGCCTCGGGGCTTTCAATGCCGGTGAAGCAGTCATCCGCCAGCTTCCACACACCTGATTTACCTGTCGCCGGGCCTGCGTTAAAACGCCAACCGGAGAACCCGCTGGCAAATCCGACAGGCTTGCCCGTGAAAGGCGGCAGCGGTTTCGTGAAATTTTCGCTCACGATCAGTTTGCCGCGGGTGGTCAGCAAGGTGGGCGGAAGCTCGTCCGCATAAGCGAGAGAGGCAGTGAGGAGCAGGAGGGGAAGCAGTCTCATGGTCATTTGAGTTTTCAGATCAGATTTTGTGAACGCATCCAATCCACAGCCATCCCATGGGGACGAAGACGTGGAGTAAAAAAGTGGGCTGGATAAAGGTCTCTACTTCTCAGTGAGGGTAAGCCCTAAAAACAAGAGCGCACGGATATTATCGTTTTTAAGCTGTTCCTCAACTTCCCGCCGCGAGGAGTTCCGGATCCGGCAGACCGGAATCACGGGGTCGAAACAAAAAGCGCTCTTCTCGTGAGTTCTCAAACAGTGAGAAAAAGACTGATGCTTTTTCTCACGAACAATCTGAAATGGAGTCCGCGCTTGTACCGCGGGTTCACCGCCCAAGATCGCTCACTACAACCAAAGTTGATCCGACACTTGAGTTGCTTCGGCCTACTTTGCGGCTACCTCGAATGCCTCCTTCACGGGCTTGCCATCGAGTTCGGGCGGGCATGGGACGCCTAGAAGCCAAAGCGCGGTTGCCGTTGTATCAAAGGTGGTGATCGGGACGGTGATTTGGAAATGTTTCTTCACTCCGGCACCCCAAGCCATCCAGGGGATGGTCATATCGTCGGGGGTGTTGTCACCGTGTGTCCTGGCGTGGCCGCCATGGTCGGCGGAAATCAGGACAACAGAGCTTCCTGCGATTCCGGCTTTTTGAAGCGCCTCCAGCACCATTCCGAGGGCGCTATCCGCTGTGTGGAAAGCTTCCTTTTGTTCGGGAGAACCCCACCCGAACCGATGGCCTGCTGAGTCGGGGTCTGGAAAATGAATGCCGCATAAATTTGGTTTGGCGCGGACGATATACTCCGCGGCGTGTGCCGCGACCTTCTGAGCGGGGACGGTGGCTCTTTCGACCTCCTCAGTGCCTGCGGCAGGCTCTTCCGAGACCGAGCCACCGAGGTCAAACACGTCGAGCGTTCCCTTTTGCCAAAGGTGACGGAACTTCATCTTCCCCGCAAACAAGGCAGTTCCAAAACTCGGGTCATGCCGCCGGGCCAGTGCGAAAACGGTCGGGGCAAGAATTACTCCTTTGGAAGGTTCGTAGGAGTTCCACAGAACCCGGTGTTTGGAGGGCGAAAGCCCAGTGAACATAGAAGTGTGGGAGGGCAGAGTTTTGGAGGGAAAGATAGTCTGCGCGCCCCAAGTCACGGCGCCTTCTGCCGCAAGTTTCTTTAAATTCGGCATTTCGCTCTCCGCGATGACCGCAGGTTTTCCTCCGTCAAAACTGATGATGAAAACGTGCTCTGCAAGCCGCTGCGCGTGCGCGAGTGGATTGCTGCAAAATAGAACGGCCAGCAGGAGACGGATAGACATGCGATGGGTTGGGTTGGAAGAGCGAGTTAACGCAATGGGCTTCTGTGTTTAATCCGGCGCAGCGAGGAAGCACATCTCTTTATGCCTTAGCCGATTTTTGAAAACACAGCGTTCGGTGGATTCAAAAGCCTGTGTCGGGCTGTGGCAGGGGACGGCGCGAAAAACTTTAGTTCCCTTGGGGAGTGTGCTCCGCGGTAAATCCAGTCAGGCGCTTTCCGGCAGGAAGGTGGGGAAGGCGATGCCTTTTGCTGCAACCACTGGGTTTGTGCTTTGAGCCACGTGCAGCTCGATGTTCCGTGCACCCCATTGGTAAAGTTTTCGGACCACGTCGGATTCGACGCACGCCACCAACACCACGGATGCTTCACCCCTGCGCGCGTCCAAAGCCCGCCAGAGCAGGGCAATGGCGGATTCCGGATCTCTCGTTACCCCCGGTCCAAGCATCCCCCAATCCGGATGATGGCTCGACACGAGAACTCCCGAGAGTTCTCCGGCATCGTCTTCCATAACCCACACCTTCCACGAACCCACGGTGTGGTTGAGAAAAAAACGGAAGTCCCCTTCCCGGCGGATACCTTGCAGCGCAGCCTCGAAATCCGCAATTCTAGAGGCCTCGCCGGGCAGCGCGAGACGCACGCCGGCAGCCCGGGGCGGAGGAGTGTGTTCCAATCCACCGACCGGAACGTTGATGGACATATCCTGGTACATCGTGTGCGGCGTAAATCCCAGGCGTGTGTACAAGGAAAAAGAGTCTAGATTAAGAAGGCTTGAGATGAGCCGTACAGGCTTGTCTTCGGCCTGGGCGCGCTTCAAGACTTCTTCGAGCATGGCCCGCGCAATCCCTCTGCCAGCCGCTTCCGGGGCGATAGCGACAATTCCGACGGCCCAGTGTGTTTCACGGGGGTGCGCAAAACAGACGCCCAGAAGAGCTCCGCTCGAATCGCAGGCTGCGATGGCCTGGCCTGGATCCAATGCCGCATACATTTCAGGGAAGAGGCCGAATGGTTTTGGATCATCGCCGAAGCGCTTTCCCTGCCGCAGATGTGTCTCATACCAGGACACCAAAGACCGGTGGATCAATTGGGCGGCCTCTTCGTGCTTTGATTCCACCAAGGCTGAGAGCGTCATCGATGTGGTCAAGAGCGAGGGAAGAAGCGGAGGTTTTTTGCGGCTCACTTTCCGAAAGCGTAAAGATGCTTGTCGGTGCGCAGATAGACCACTCCATCCAGAATGGCGGGCGAGGCGAAGACCGCGGCCTTTAGATCGTTGCGCGCCAGAATATTCAGTTTGTCTCCGGAAGCGTCCAGCACCAGCAGAACGCCCTTTTGGGAGGCGATATAAAGGCGGCCTCCCGCGGCAACGGCAGAGCTGTAGTAATCGCCTGCCGCATCGACACGTTCGCCTTGGTAAACGGGTGTTCCGTTTCGTGTATCATAACAGGAAGCGAGACCACCGTTTTTCATGGTAAAGACGCGGCCGTTGAGCGCCAATGGAGAAGAGACATAGGGAAGCTGACGGCTCACCTGCCAGGCAACGTGTGTTTCTGTGATGTCGCCACGACCGCCGGGTTTGATTGCAAAAAGTTGGTTCACGGCCTTTGCAAACATTCCGCGCATGTGTTCGTACTCTTCACGCGTAACGCGCCCGTCCTTGTTGGCATCCATCTGCGAGAAGCGATCCTTCACTTTACCCGTAGGAAACTCGGCAAGCGTCAGGACGCCGTCCTTGTCCGCATCGTTTGCCAGCGCGAAGGTTTCAAAGGGCTCCATTTCGACGCGGTCATCATCATCGCCACCGACGTTCCAGCTTGAGACGAGCAGGAGGCCGTCGGCGCTGATGGGGGTTGCATTTGAGACACGGGCCATTCCGCGCGCCGTCCAGAGTTGGCTGCCCGTTTTCAAATCGTAGCCGCGCACCCACAAGGCGCCCGCCACGACGAGCTCCTCAGTTCCGTCATGCCTCCACACAAAAGGAGTGGAGAAGCCGCGCCTAAACTCGCTTCGATCAACGCGCCAGACTTCGGCCCCGGTGGCAGCGTCCAAGGCGACCATGTAACCCGCGACATCTCCATCGGCAACAAGGATGACCTTACCATCCACCACGATGGGTGAGGAGCCGGTTCCAAACTCTACCACGGGTGCAGGCAGAGGCTTTTTCCAAATTTCGTTTCCGGACCAGTCGTAGGCGAGAATTCCATAAGAACCGAAATAGGCGTAGAGCCGCGCCCCGTCTGTGCAGGCGGTTGGTGAGGCGGGGCTACCGATGCGGTGAGAAGGCTCCAGTTTCTGTGCGGGAACGGCGTTTCTCCAAAGTTCCTTGCCAGTATTTTTGTCCAGACAAAGGGTGAACAAGGAGCCCGCCTCGACAGCGGTGAGGCCTATTTTTTGGTCCCAAACACAAGGGGAGGAATGTCCTGGAGGGACTTCAGCCTTCCATTTGACATTCGTTTCCGGACCCATTTCCAAAGGCGGGTTTCCTGTTCCTATTCCAAGACCGCCGGGGCCACGAAACTGGGGCCAGTTTGCAAACAACGGGGTCGCACTTAACGCGCTTAAAACAAGGGCACCAACAAAGGGGAGGGGGTTCATATTCGGGGGTTGTGAAAGGGTGGCGTTTTCGGAGAACCGATGCAAGAACGCCGGGGAGCTCGGAGTGTTTGATTCATTGGTTTGGCTTTTGCGGGTTGTGTCGAGGAAGTAGAGTGGGTCTTGGTTGTCCCCTTTTTTCTCTCCATGAAACTCCCTTCCCTTTTAGCGACCGGGGTTACCCTGGTCAGTTTATCCACCCCGATTTTTATGTCCGCCGCCGTCCCTACCGTTGTCGAAGAGTGGCTTTCTAAAGCGCCTCTAGCGCCTCCGCTTGAAGTGCCGTCTTCTGCGGAGGCGTGGAAAATCCAGCGGGCTGGGATTCGAAAAACTCTCGTCGATCTGTTGGGAGAGATGCCTGCGCGTCCGGCACTTTCTGCTTTCAAAATGATCGGCAGGGAAGAGAAAGGCAGCTATCGGATGGAAACTTTCCAGTTCGACAATGGAGCGGGAGAAATCGTGAAGGGGCATCTCTTTGTTCCAAACGGAGCGAGCGCTAAGCGGAAGGCTCCCGCTGTTTTGTACTGCCACTGGCACGGGGGACAGTACGATGTGGGCAAGCAGGAGCTATTGCAGACCAATGCGACCCCTGTGGCGCCCGGGCCTGCGCTGGCGGAAGCGGGTTACGTGGTGCTCGGCATTGACGCGCCCTGTTTTGGGGAACGCAACGGTCGGGGCCCTGACGGTCCTCTTCAAAAAGGGGGAGCGGGGGAATTGTCCGCGGCAAAGTTTCACTTGTGGGCTGGGCGGACTTTGTGGGGGATGATTCTGAGGGACGATCTTTGCGCCCTCGACTACCTCGCATCCCGCCCTGAGGTGGATGCCGGACGGATCGGGGTGACCGGCATCAGCATGGGGGCGACGCGCAGTTGGTGGCTGATGGCTCTGGATGAACGCCTGCGTACAGCAGTCGCCGTGGGCTGCATGACGCGGTATGAAGAGCTCATCCGGACGGGGATGTTGAAGGCCCACGGCATTTATTACTTCGTGCCGGGCATGTTGAAGCACTTTGACACAGAGGCTGTCATTGCGCTGGGCGCGCCTCGCCCGATGCTTTTCATGACGGGCGACGAGGACGGGGGATCACCGGTGTCCGGGATCCGGCGCATTGGTGCAATTGTCGAGAAGGTCTTTGCGCTCTATGGCGCGGACGTTTCGGAAAAATTTGAGAACACGATCTACCCGGGCGTTGGGCATGTGTACCTGCCTGAGATGTGGGAGAAGACGGTGTTCTGGCTAGACCGCTGGCTAAAACCTTGAAGACGGGTTCAGGCGCGGCTTTGGATTTTGGATAAATAGAGTAGGGAGACGAGAATGGTTTGCGGCCACAACCACTCCTTGTCTCCCTACTCTATTAATCGAAGCGTTTCCGCCCCGAAGGGGCAGTCCACTCGCAGCCCATGGCAACGCCATGGGTTTGATCCGTTATTAAACCGTAAGCCCTGCAGGGGCGCCCCGTGATGACGCCACCATTTGGAATGGACCGGGCGCCTGGAGTGCCCTTACAGGGCGTTTTTTTTTGGAACCATTTTCCCATGGCGTTGCCCTGGGCTGAAAGTGAATTGCCCCTTGCAGGGGCATCAGATTTGGCGGAAGTCGCCGCCGGTTTGACCTTCCCGCTGCCCTCGTCGAGGCGCGTTGCGCTCCTCCATTGCCGTTTTTAGGCTAAAACCTTGACGACGGTTTCAGGCGCGGCTTTGGATTTTGGATAAAGTCCCCTTGGGGAGAGGACCGCACGGACTGCGCCTTAGAATCCCACCGAGAACGAAACACCGCCGCGGAACACCTTGGTGGCATTGAGGTACTCCTGTTCACCGTAAAAGCGGAGAGTGCGCTGGTTGCCGAGGCCGATTTCCACCGCGGCTCCGAACCTCACGGCATCGGCACTGCGCTGTTCGGTACTGATGCTCCACGGGGCGGACTCCGCGCCCTGCCAGCGGACGGCAAGGAGTCTGGGGTCGACGCAGAAGTCGTGCACCCAAGCGGCGGTTGCAGTGGCGCGAACAGGCGTCGCGCCGATGCGCCCTTCACGCGCGATTTCCAGACCGGAACGCATCAGAACGGTGCCGCTTGTTTTGGCATCGGTTTTGATGCCAAGGCTTTCGAGGGAACCGATTTTTTCGGTGGCAGCCTCCTGGCTGACGCCTGCGTAGGCGAACCTGACGCTGGGGACGATGCTCCAGGAACTTTCGGAGGGAGCGAGCTGGGCACCGACTCCGAGCTGCACCAACCACTCCCGGTTAACCAGGCGAGTCCGGCTGGAGAGGCCGACGGAGGTGACGTTTCCGAGCGCGTCGACGGCGGGAATGTTCTGGGTGCGTTTGATGACGTTTTCTCCGGAGCCGCAGAACATGAGGGTGTCTGCGAATACGCGGCCGACGAGAGGCGCGCTCATGTAGAGGCCGAGGTGCCAGCTCTCCGAGGTGATCGTGGAGCCCGGGAGGTTGATCTGCGTGGAACCGGTGCCCATGCCACCCATGAGGCCCAGAGTAAGGATTCCAAAGCGGCGCTCGACGCCGGTGACGTCGCCCACGGAGGTGTTTGAGGAGCCGCCATCGCCGAGATCCATGTTGGCCGCGTGGGAGCGCACGGTGGCGTAGGCCGTGGTCCAGGCCGTCCATTGGCTTTCCGCACCGGGAGCCTGTCCCAGCCCTTGGCCGGCGGCGGCTGAACCGGAGACCGCGCCCACCGAGTTCAACCGGTCGGAGACGGTTTTTTGCACGTCCTGAAGACGGGAGAGTGCGAGCGAGTAGACTTCCGCGAAGGCCTTCGGGTTGAGTTGGTCTAACACGGCGACCACCTGGGCCTCTGTTGCATCATTGGAAAGGTTGTCCAAAAGGGCGCCCAAAGTCGTGTTGGTTGTCGCCAAGGCAAGGTCGAGGCCGCGGCCGACTTCCGCGCGGTTTCCACGGGCGCCAATGCGCTGGAAAGGCACCCGCTCCAGAACCATGTTCACCGAGCCTGCGAGGACCGTGCTGTGGCTGGGGTCGTCGATGAGGTTGCCGGTCACGTCGAAATACTCGAGGGACCCGCGCAGGACGGCGGAGGAGCGCACGGAATCAAACCGCTGGTTCCAACCCGCAGCCGCGCTGACGAGGGGCATGGCGTGTTTGGCGAAGTCCAGGATGCGCCCTTTGCCGTAAAGCGTGGGAACGACGGTGCCGCCGACGTTGATGGCACCGGCACCGGGGGCGCCTGTGATGGTCAGATGGTCGCTCGTGAACACTCCGTTGGAGATTTGATATTCGGCCTCGAATTTGGCGCCGGACTGGATGGTGAGCGCCTCGATGGAAAGGTTGTCGATGGAATTACCGGGAGCCAGGGTGGCGCCCGCGGCAAGGGTGACAGCGCCTTTGATCTGGCCCCTTCCCATGAGCGTCTGTGCGCCCATCACAAGGCCACCCGGGATGGCGCTAACATCCAGGACCGAGGCCTTGGAATCGAGGCTGCCCGCGGCTTGGGGACCGCCAACCACTAGGACACCAACGCCCGCCAGCGCAGCGTTGTTTGCGACGACCAAGGTTCCCTCCTGCAGAACCGCCTTCGCGCCGGTGAATTTTGCATTCTCGGAGAGCGCAAGAATTCCACCCCCCATTTTGGTGAGCCCGCTGAGGATTTGATCGCCCGCCACATGGAGGGTCCCTCCGTTGACGGCCGCAGTCCCGGTGACTGTTCCAATGCCCGTCCAGAGGAGCGTGCCATTGCCATTTTTCGTGAGCCCGGCCGAGCCGCTATCGACATTGACGACCTTGAAGGTGCCGCTATCGACGGAGACGGAGCGAACTTTCAGAGCGCCTGCGCCAAACCTCAAAATCGAGCTCGCATCCGAGCCGGTGAGGACGCCCGTGATTTCACTCACGGTGCCGGCGGCCGCATTTACTGCGACGGTGCCGGACACGCTGACCGGGATGGCTATTTCCATAGCGGACTGCAGACCCAACACGCCACCACCCATCACCAGCCTGGCTCCCAAAGCGACTGAGGAAGAGATGCTCAATGTGCCTGCGACCAAATTAACTCCGCCGGTGAGCGAATTGACGCTCTTCAGCTCGAGGGTTCCGTTCGCATTGAGTTCGAGCGTCCCTGCTCCGTTCAAAGCGTTGGTCATCGTCATTGTGGAGCCGGCTCCCACGCTTACCAGGAGCGAGGCCGCATCCGCCACCTGCACGGCTCCGGAGCCGAGAGGTGTTCCGGCGCTGACTTCGAGGACGCCGGAAGAGATCGTCGTTCCGCCCGTGTAAGTGCTGGACGTGCCACCGAGCGCGAGGTGCGAGCTGCCGGTTTTGAGCACCGCCCCTGCGCCCTGGATCACATTGGAAAGAGTCCCGCCTTCAGCGATGTTCAGAACCGCCGTGCCTGCGGCTCCAATCAGCAACGTGCCCGTTCCAAAGGCCGCCACATTCTGCGCCTCCACGGACCCAGCTTGGATGCTCACTCCGCCGCCGAACGTATTGGTGCCGCTGAGAACGACCTTCCCCGAACCCTGTGCAAGGAGACCTGCAGTGCCATCGATCGTGCCAGCCAGCGTCAGTGTACTATTGGGGGCGACGTCGAAGCCGAGCGTCCCATTGACGGTCACGCTTTGGTTGAGGACCTGCAAGGTACCCGAATCGAGCATGAGGTTTGTGTAGGTGCTTAGAGACAGAGGCGCGTCCGAAAGGGTTCCTGCGTTGAGTGTGGGTATGCTGCTGTCTGCGTAGGGGGCTGCATAGGCAGGAGCGGCGGCGGCGCCATCCGCATACGTCGCGGTCCAGGTGCCACCACCAGCCAGTGAGCCGCCCTGTATTTTGAAATTTGAATACGTATAGACCCCGTATTGCGCGCCAGGCCCCGTGATACTGATGTAGGGAAAGACGCGGGCGGCGCTCACGTTGAACCAAAGTTCGGCGTTGGCCGCAAGGTAGATGGTGCGGGGGGCAATATCACCGCCCAAAGTCAACGTGGTGTCACCGCTTCCTAAAACGAGATAACCCGCGTCGACTTGCGTTGTGCCGGAATAGGTGAAGCCTTTTCCCAGCGTCAGCATCCCCTCGCCCCCCTTGGTGATCCCGGTCGTGAGGCCCGTACCGGTCACCAAGCCTCCGATCGTCAACTTCGCACCACTCGAAACACTGACACTCGTGGGCAAGGAGATCGAAAGGTCGACTCC
Organism: Chthoniobacteraceae bacterium; assembly: GCA_947479475.1. Taxonomy (GTDB): domain Bacteria; phylum Verrucomicrobiota; class Verrucomicrobiia; order Chthoniobacterales; family Chthoniobacteraceae; genus Chth-196. The sequence continues at coordinate 4,992 of CANJZW010000030.1, read as the reverse complement.
CATCGTGTGGCTGCCACCGGAAGCCACGATGCCAAGAGGGCCCGCATACGCCGTTCCCACCGTGCCTGTGAGCGCAATCGTCCCGCCGCCGACCAACGAAATACCACCCGCGCCGCTGAAGCTAAGAGCGGCGAGGTTCAGCGTCGTGCCGGCACCGGGGAGAGTAATCGTGGCTCTGGACGCACCCGAGACGAGTGCTGCGGTATCTCCGGCAGCGATGCTGGCGGCGCCGTCCATCCCGGGTCGGCCGCCTATGGCGGACCAGTTTCTCCAGTCGGACCAAAGCGCCGCAGCGCCAGTGCCCTGCCAGGCACCCTGTCCGTTGTAGACTTGCGTCTGCACCTGCAGGGCGCGTGTGGGCAGAATCAACGGGGCGAGGCCCGCCGGCGAAATGGAACGCATGGCCAGGTTGATGGTCCCGGTCGCCAGGCCAATCACGCTAGTATCGACGCTGCCCGTAAGCAGCACGCTAAGCTGGCTGGCGCTTCCGGCTGTCAGAGTGACTGACCCAGCGCCCAGCAAGGAAATCGAGCCGCTCGTAGTGGGGGTGATTTCCAAGGAATCGGCGTAGCCATTTGTCCTGGCGCCATTGCTGAAATTGAGAGTTCCTTGCTGCGCGGTGACGCTTAGCGTTCCAAGGCGGAAATGACCGAGGTCGAGATAATCCTGGTTGGTGTAAGAAGAGCCGAGGGCCAGGGCTCCAGCTTGGTAGATGGCACCAGCGATCGATACGGTTTGCGAGGCCAACGCCGGCGTGGCATTTGCAAGGCCGGTCGCAAGCCGGCCCAGAGAAGTGTAATTCACCGTGGCCGTCCCAGAGATCGAACCCGCGATGGCGGTGGTGGCATTGTAGCTCACATTCAACGCGCCTGCATCACTGGTGCCGGAAGTCAATCGCGCCACGCTTCCTGTGGCTTGGAATTTGGAGTCTGCAGTCGTGATTGCGGCGAGGAGGTCATCGGAGAACCCATCGTTGTTGGCGGCATTGCTAACGGTGAGGGTTTGTTGCGCAAAGGACCCGCCCTCACGGATGGCACCTAAGTTGAGAGTGGCGGAGGCCAGCGTGCCGACCGCAAGTCGGTAAACGGTTGCTGAAACGGAGACGGTCCCGGAGGAAAGCGTTTGGTTGGCGAGGCCGGTTCCAGCCTGGCCGACGGAAGTGTACTGGTAGTTGAGCGTGCCTGACTTGAGGCCGGCGACGGAGCCGTTGAAACTAATCGAAGCGGCCGAAGAACTCCCGGCGCTGATCGCAGCGGTTCCCATGCTCAGCAAAAAGCCCTCTGTGCTGGTACCCGCGACCAGCAACAAATCCGACAAACCGTCGGTGGAAGCGACATTGCTCACAGTGACGGTGCGGGCACTGGGAGTTCCTCCGGCACGGATCGTTCCTAGATTAAGCGCCGTACCCGCGCTGGTGCCTGTGCTCAGCGTGCCTACCGCGAGGCGGTAGATCGTCCCCTTGACCTGAAAGGTTTGTGAGCCGGTTCCAATGGCGGCAAGGCCGCTGGTCCCTGCTCCGTCGCTAAAGTAGTTGGCCACCACAGTGCCTGTCACCAAGCGGGCGGTGGCTCCTGCGCTTGCAAGGCTGACTTTCAACGTGGAGTTGTCGGTGCCGCCGGCTACCAGAAGGTTGCTTCCGAGCGTGCCGACGGAAACGCTTGCCGCTCCGAGCGTGCCGCCCAGGCTGACGTTCAACTTCTCGTAGAGGCCCCCAGTCACGAGGGCGACGCTGTTCCTCACACCCACGGTGCCTGCACTGAAGGTGCCTCCTTCGCGGATCGCCCCAAGCGTCACCGTCCCGGTTGAAAGCGACCCAGCCGCGACTCGGTACACGTTCCCCACAAAGTTGACAGCCTGAGAGCCCACCGACAAGAGACCCAGCCCGCTGCTGCCCGTCCCGTCAGTCTGGAATGCCACATTCACCGTGCCAGTCTTTACGCCCGTGGAGGCAAACGGTAGAAGCCCGAATCCAAGACGCAGCGACCCTGCAGCGACAGTTCCGGCAGAAACCAAGGACGCGCTGCCGGAGCCGATCCCGAACCCGGTTACACCGCTGATCGCCGCGTTTAGTTTTTCGCTCCAGACGTCGGCGATCTGGGTGTTTTTGACATTAAAAGTAGCCGTTGCAAATGTGCCTCCTTCGCGGATGTTGCCCAAAGAAAAGGGCACCCCCGGTGAAAGGAGCGTTCCATTGCTGAGCAACGCGCCGGATGCGGTCCGGTAGACTGTGGCAGACACGGGTGCCGTGCCCCCGGTGATCAAGGGTTGGGCGGCTAGTAGGCCGGTCCCGGTCTGGCCCACGGAAGTGTAAGTGTAGCTCAGCATGCCAGAGATGGAGCCGGCCGTGTTGCCGTTGAAACTGATCGGGGCCGCCAAGGAGCGCCCAGCACTGATTCCTGCGGTTCCGATGGTCACGCTAAAGCCAGGCGTGCTGAGAACACTGACACGTAATAAGTCTGAATACCCGTCACTGGAGGCGATGTTGCTGAAAATCATGCTTCCTGAACCTACAGCAACCCCAGCACGGATGGTGCCGAGGTTCACCGTTTGCGTGCTCAGGCTGCCCACCGCGAGGCGGTAGATATTACCTTTAACCTGCAGGGTTTGCGAGCCGGTTCCGATGGCGGCAAGCCCGCTCGTGCCATACCCGTCGCTAAAGTAGCTGGCCACCACGGTGCCTGTCACCAAGCCGGCGCTTCCTGCGCTCGCCAGGATGACTTTCAACGTGCTGTTGTTGGTGCTGCCTGCCACCAGGAGGTTGCTTCCAAGCGTACCGACGGAAACGCTCGCCGCTCCAAGCGTGCCGCCCAGACTCACGTTCAACTTCTCATAGAGTCCCCCAGCCACCATGGCTGTGCTATTTTTCACGCTCACAGTGCCTACGCTAAAGGTGCCTCCTTCGCGGATCGCTGCCAACGTCAACGCCCCGGTTGCCAACGAACCAACCGCCGCCCGGTACACATTCCCCACAAGATTGACTACCTGCGAGCCTGCTGACAACAGACCAAGGCCGCTGGTGCCCGTCCCGTTCGTCTGGAATGCCACATTCACCGTGCCCGTTTTTACGCCCGTAGAAGCAAACGTTTGTGTTCCGAACCCGAGGCGCAGCGTGCCTGCGGCGACGCTGCCCGCTGAAACCAGGGACGTGCTCCCAGAACCGGCCGCAAATCCTCTTATCCGGCTAATAGCCGCGTTTAATTTTTCGGTGTAATCATCGCCCGCGCTTTGTGTGTTTTTCACATCCAAAGCGGCTGTTGCAAACGCACCGCCCTCGCGGATGGTACCCAAAGAGACTGTGGCTCCATTGCTAAGCTGGGTGCCATTGCTGAGCAATGCGCCAGTGGCTGTCCGATACAAAATAGCAGAAACGGTTGCCGTCCCGCCGGTGGCAAGTGGCGTCGCATCCGGAAGCCCGGTCCCAGTCTGGCCGACGGAAGTATACGTATAATTGAGCGTCCCGAACTTGGGGCCACCGGCCGCATCCAAGCCGTTGTAACTGACCGAGGTCGCCAAAGAATACCCGGCACTTATCCCAAACGTTCCGACGTTTACGGTAAACCCGGGCGACCCGTTCCCGGCGACGCGGAGTAAATCCGAGTAGCCGTCGCCGGAAGCCACGTTGCTGATGTTCATGGTTGCTGAACTTGCGGCGACTCCGGTACGAATGGCGCCAAGGTTCAACGTCTGTGTACTTAGCGTTCCGACCGCGAGGCGGTAGATTGCCCCCTTGACCTGGAAGGTTTGCGAGCCGACTCCGATGGCGGCGAGTCCGCTGGTTCCTACTCCGTCGCTAAAGTAGTTAGCCACCACGGTGCCTGTCACCATGCGGGCAGTTCCTGCATTCGAGAGGGTGACTTTCAACGTGGAGTTGTCGGTGCCGCCGGCCAGCAGCAGGTTGCTGCCGAGCGTAGCGGCAGAAACGCTTGCCGCTCCGAGGGTCCCTCCCAGGCTCACGCTCAACTTTTCGTAGAGTCCCCCAGCCACCGTGGCTACGCTGTTCCTCACGCTCACGGTGCCTGCGCTGAATGTGCCTCCTTCGCGGATCGCCGCCAACTTCAGCGTCCCGGTGAGGAGCGAACCAGCCGCCACCCGGTACACATTCCCCACAAGATTGACGGCCTGAGAGCCTATCGACAACAGAGCAAGCTCGCTAGTGCCCGTCCCATCTGTTTGGAAGGCCACATTCACGGTGCCGGTCTGCACACCCGTCGTGTTAAAAGTGCGGCTGCCAAAGCCCAGAAGCAGTGTTCCTGCCGCAATCTCCCCTGCAGCCAACCCCGAGGCGCTTCCGAAGCCGATTGCAGAGCCAAGGGTTCCCCCGATGGAGACGTTGAGCTTTTCCGTATAAGCGCCCCCGGATTGAACGTTTTTCACATCATAAGCCGCCATCGCGAAGGTGCCGCCTTCACGAACGGACCCCAGAGAGATTGGCGCTCCGGCCTGAATTAGTGTTCCATTGCTCAATAACGTTCCTGCCGCCATCAGGTAAGCCGTACCGGACACGGAGACTGTCGCGCCGGCAAGGTCCCGCGGGCTAAGGCCTGACCCGATTTGGCCCACCGATCTGAACGTATAGGTCAGGCCTCCCTCTTGGTATCCGACCGGGCCTGTGTAGGTGATCCCGGCGGGCATCTGGCTTCCAGCGCTAATCGCAGATGTTCCTGGCGTCACGTTAAACCCGCCCGAGCCACTGCCGCTCACCTCCAAAAGGTCTGAAAAACCGTCGCTTGCGGCAATATTTGCGAGGGTCAGCATCCCAGTATTTAAAACTGCACCTGCGCGGATATTTCCTATGTCTAGGATGGGGGTGATGAAGTCCGCCTGCGCAAGACGGTAGACGTTTCCCTTGACTTGGAAACTCTGCGAGCCGGCGGCGATGGCGTCCAAGCCGCTTGTTCCCGCCCCTTCGCTCCTGAAGTTTGCACGGACGGTGCCTATGGCCAAACCGGCACTCCAGGGAGCCACGCTGGTCAAGCTGACCTGCAGGGTCGC